>JBBQJK010000201.1:0-5145 GCA_038325835.1 Gammaproteobacteria bacterium | reverse complement strand
ATGTCTTCAAGCCGCACGGCGCACCGGGTCGTCGGTTATTTCGAAGAGGAGGCGGTGTTGAGCTACACCCTCTACCTGCAGGACATCGACGCCGGGCGGTCACCCAACGTCCCTGCGCCCCTGATCGCCAGGCGTTACTGGATGCTGCCGGAGAATGCGACACTTCGAGACGTTATACTTTTGGCTGACCTGCAGAGCGGTAACAATCAACCTCCGTGGCGCAGGCACCCGACTTCTGGACGTGCAGCTGCCAGCAGGCTGCGGCGATCGCCTGGTGACTAGCTGCCTTCCTCGTAGGTCCGCACGGTCATGGCGGGAGCGGGGTGCCGGCCCAGAATGGCATGCCAGTAGGACCACGACCTGGGGTCGATGATTCCGGGTGGCGCCGCGTCGAGGGCGGCGCGTAACTCGTCATCGCCAACTTGCGACCGGATCACGCGCATGTCGTCGTGGGTGGCGTGAGCGAACGCGTAGGCCAGGAAGCGAACCGGGTCCCGCAGCGCTTGTTCCGGCGGTTCAAACCAGATGATCCGTGGCGCCAGGTCCCGCAGTTCGGTGCTGTCGGCCAGGGGGCTCATGAGCTTTGTTGGCCCTGATCAATCGCAGGAAGGCGACTGAGATCGACACCCCGCACGGCGGTCACCAGGCGCAGCTGCAGATCTGGCGACAACTCACAGAGGCCGGGGTCTTTGAAATAGGTCAGGGCCTTGAGGGTGCTCTGGGGCGTGAAGGTGGAGCCGTAGATGGCCGTTGCTGCCGCCAGGGCCGTGGACAGGCTGATGCCCCCGTCGGTGATCAGGGCGTCCATGTCGATATAGTCTTTCGCTTCTGCCCTCTGCTGCACGACCCGGGCCTTGGTCGCTGCAAGGTCCAACAGGGAAGCGATCTTGACACCGTTGTCGCTGGCAGTGGCGGCGGGGCGCAGCGGTCGAATGCGCGGAACGCCGAAGAAAGAAAGTTTCACCGGGCCACCCCGGTCGACGGCGATGGTCAGGCTGCTGGGCTCACTCTGGGTGATGGTCAGGGGGCCAAGAAAATCCAGCGTCTCCAGCAGGTCCAGTGGTGCGAAGGCGTGGTCGCCGAAGAAATCAAAGTCGATGGAGTGCCGGTGACCCAGGTGGAGGGCGATGGCCGTTCCGCCACAGTGCGTAAACGTGGCGGGAATAGCCACCAGTTCTGCCCACAGCCGACGTTGTGCAGTGGGCAGAATGTCGAGTTTCGGCGTGAAGGAATGCACGGGGGGACTATACCGTCGATGGGGTAGTCGCGCCGTATCCGCCCCACACCCACCGAACCTGACGGTGTCGAAGACCTGGCGGCGCAGCGGCTGTCGGGGGCTGACCTGCAGAGCGTTAACAATCAACCTCCGTGGCGAAGGCGCCCGACTTCTGGACGTGCAGCTGCCAGCAGGCTGCGGCGATCGCCTGCGGACTACGGTGCGGATCACCGGAGCGAACCTGTCCCTGCACCGTGAGCGTGGCAACGTGGATATTCGTGCCCTTGAGGGCCTCGGCGAGCGAGTAGGCCATGCTACGGAGGCCGGCCTTGCCGATTGACAGCGACCCGAACTGGGCGACCGGTCGGGTAGCAAACAGGGAACTCGTCAACAGGATTGTCCCTCTTCCCGCGAGATGCATGGCCGGCAACACGGTGCGCACCGCAGTGAGGGCTCCAGCGACGTTGACCCGGAAATCCTCGACGAGCGACTGCGCTGTTTCCTCAAGCAGGTTTTTCCATTTGATATGGGCCGCGTTGTAGAGCAACACCGTTACCCCGCCAGCGGCTGCTTCGAGCGTGGCCAGAGCCCGGGAAAGGGCCTCGGGGTCACCGGCATCCGCTACGGCGCTGCCAATTCCGGGCCCCATGCCAACGATGACGATAACCGGTTTGTTCATGAGACTGATGACGAGACGTTCGATGAGCCAGCGTGCCGGCTGAACAGCATAAATGCGTTCGGTATTCCGCGGTTCCGCTGTCAGTGATTGTCCTACAAGGAACGTGGATATTTGCTCTGGTTGTCGCGTTCCGGTGTGGTTTATGGTCTACGCCGTCAGTGTACTGGGCCAGTGCCCAAGCAAGAGGAGCGCATCATGTCGATTGGGACCATTCTGCTCATTATCCTGGTGATTGCGTTGCTGGGCGGCTTTACAGGAATCGGCGGTGGCCGGTTTTACGGCACCGGGTATTACGGCGGTGGCGGGCTGGGCGTGTTGATCCTGATCCTTCTGGTGCTCGTCCTGATGGGCAGGATCTAGAGCGCATCGCCGCTGAGGCGCTACTGCGCCAAGCGGCACTTCAAGGTCCCGGCGGAGCCCCCTGGTGACGGCGAGTCCAGGCCGGGTCTCCGCCGGGGGGCTTCCGGCGGTAAATCCCTTGACCCCATATCACCGTCTATCACGTGCCAAACGGCGCCGCCCTCGTTCTCCCACCGCGACAGCGCCATTTGGCGTCTTTTCCCGCTAGTGCCGACGGCGTCTGACTGAGTAGGGGAGTCGGCCCCGAGGCCTCCCTGGACTGATTTGTTGGCCGCCAGCACCGCAAACATCTGGGACGTGGCCAGCGCCGATCGGCCCATCAGCGGCCGGCGCAGGAAATCGACCGCGGCGAACACGGCCATGAGCACTGGCGCCAGCGGGTGCTGCGCCATAGGCCTCCGGGCGGTGATGGTGATCCAGCCCCGTCGTGCCAGCCCCGCCAGCACCGACCAGCACCAGAAGGGTGCACCTTGCGTCAGCTCCAGCCGCTCTACTGAAAGCCCGGCGCGCCCCGCGGCGGACTCCAGGCTGGCGGGCGTGAAAATCACCCAGTGCCGCGGGCAGTGGAGGCCGCCCCAGTAGGACTGCCGGAACAGCTGCGCGTCGAGGCTGGCGTGATTCGGCGTCTTGAGCAGGATGCGCCCCTGGGGCGTGAGCAGGCGGCCGACGGCGGCGAGCACGGCCACCGGGTCGGCGACGTGCTCTATCAGGTTGAGCATGAGAACCAGATCGAAGCGCTGGTCGGTGTGGAAATCCTCGATGCGGCTGGCGACAAACCGATGGCCGGCGGCCGCTGCCAGGTCCTGCGCCTGCGCGTCGATATCGACGATCACCGTGGTCTTCAGTCGCGGCTCGACCCGCCGCGCTTCGTTCAGCATCCAGCCCGTGCCGCCACCGATGTCGAGAGCGGCGAGTGTCCCGCCGGAAAACTTCCGGAGGATTGATTGCAGCAGCCGCCGGTCGAAGGCCAGCTTGAAGCGTTCGAGCAGCGACGGCGCACTGCCCGTGAAGCTGTAGTAGTTGGGCGGGTAGATCTCGGCGAGGCGCTGCACAGGACAGGGATCGATGGACAGGCTGGCGCAATCCAGGCACCGCCAGTAGGCGTAGCGGTCTGCCACCGACTGGTACTCCACGTCGGTAGCGTTGCACCAGTGTGTCCTCTGACCGGAACCGCAGGCGAGGCAGGTGCCCGTGGGTGGCGCGTCAGCGGTTGTCATTGCGCCAGATCGCCGCGAGCGCAGCGCCGTACGTCGTGGTGCGGGCCGCGAGCAGGGGCGCCACGCTGGTCGTCCGCAGATAGTCCTCGAGATCCGCCAGCCGGGTGCAGGACACCTGGGGTTCCCAGTGGTGGAGCAGGTGCCGGTTGAAGCCGGCGCCACCGACGATGGCGGCCAGCCAGCCGGCCCCGAACAGGCGCGTGACGGCGCCCTGGTCCTCCCGGCTGTAGTCGCCGGCGGGGTCCACGCTGACCGAACGATGTTCGGCCACCTGGCGCAACGTCGCGAACACGGGGTAGACCACGGCGACGCCCAGCACCCAGGCGAGCGCCGCTTCCCAGCCCGCCGACCGGAACAACACCGTGACGACGACGAGGTGCAGCGCCAGTCCCCGGAGGATCGGCCCGGGACTGCCACTCTCCCGGGTGGCCGGGCCGGCCCGGCCCCGGTCCCGAAGGACCCGTAGCGCGTGCAGCCCCGTGAGCATCGCGAAGAGGAACCCGGGCGTCAGCGCGGTGAAATAGGAACGCTCGGTATCGCGCGTGGTGCCCAGATACCGGTGGTGCGCGAAATGCACGGCCCGGTAGCGCTCGATGGAGGAGGCCACCTGCCAGCTGATCAGCCCATCGCACAGCCAGTCGTTCCACCGGCGGTTAGCCGCCAGGTTGTAGTGCGCGGCTTCGTGCAGAAACAACTGGAGAAACGCCAGGGCCGCGCCGATCGCGAGGGCACCCGGCAGGATTGCCGTGATCCGCAGGGCCGACGTTTCCGGCAGCTGGATGAGCCACGCCACCACGAGCAGCGCGCCGTAGGCCAGCCCGATATCACGCCACACCCGGGCGTAGCGCGCGTCGAGACCGGCGACGACGCGGGGGTACTCGCCACCGGTCTCCGTCAGGAGCCGGGCGCGCAGCGCGGCTGGCCGGCCGGAGTAGTCGTCCAGCGTGGCGACTGCGCGATCCACTCTTGAACTCCTGCTTAACTTAAAGGGCATGCGTCCCGCGTCACTCTCGCTAAATATTATAGGCGGAAAAAAATCGCCGCTGACGACGGAGGCTCGGGCTTGGTTGCCCCAGAGCGGCACATTGGGTTAAATGAAGCCATGACGACAATCCTCGGCATCTCGGCTTTCTACCACGATGCAGCCGCGACTCTGGTGGTCGATGGCAAGATCGTGGCAGCGGCTCAGGAGGAGCGCTTTAGCCGCATCAAGCAGGACAAGGCGTTTCCCATTCAGTCCATCGAGTATTGCCTGGCGGAGGCCGGTATCCCGGCCTCCGCACTTGACTATGTGGGCTTCTACGAGAAGCCCCTGCTGAAGTTCGACCGATTACTGGAAACTTATGTCGCCTATGCACCGGCGGGTTTTGCCAGTTTCCTGCAGTCCATGCCCTCGTGGCTGCGCCAAAAGCTGCACCTCCCGCGGGAGATACGCAGCGCGCTGGGTGGCGCCTACTCCAGGCGCATTGTTTTCACTGAGCACCACGAATCCCACGCCGCCAGCGCCTTTTTCCCTTCGCCCTTTGAGGAAGCCGCCATATTGACCATGGACGGCGTGGGCGAATGGGCCACGGCCAGCATTGGCACAGGCCGGGGTAATCGGGTGTTACTCACCCATGAATTGAAATTTCCCCACTCACTCGGACTTCTTTACTCCGCGTTTACCTACTACT
>JBBQJK010000200.1:0-5207 GCA_038325835.1 Gammaproteobacteria bacterium | reverse complement strand
TTCTACCCGGCGTACCACTGGATCCGGACGTCTCCAGGATCTGGCTGACCCTCGCCTGTGCTGGCGCGGCTGTGGTGGGGCACTGCTACCCGGTCTGGTTCGATTTCAAGGGCGGAAAGGGTGCCGCAACGGCCATCGGGGCGCTGCTTGCTATTGCGCCAGCGTTGGCGCTCCCGGCCGTTGCTGTGTGGTCCTTCGTGCTCATTGCCACCGGTTTTGTGGGCCTGGCCACCATCCTTGCCGTCGCGGTCCTGCCCGTCTGGGTGGCACTGACGCAGCTAGCCGAGCACCGGGAGATGTTCTGGTTCCTCGTTGCTCTCGCGCTGTTCATCTGTTTTACCCACCGGGAGAACATCCAGCGCCTCCGCGAAGGGCGGGAGAACCGGCTCGAAAGGGCGAGGTTATGGCGCCGTCGGCCCTAGCCTGGCCGGCCGTCCTGGATTTGCTCGCCGACGGCCAGTGGCACTCGGGCATCGCACTGGGTGAAGCCCTGACCGTGTCTCGCGCCGCCATCTGGAAACAGGTTCGAGCCCTGCGGTCCCTGGGCCTGGAAGTGCTCGCCGAACGTCGAAGGGGCTACCGGCTGGAACGGCCGCTGGACCTGTTGAATGCTGCCAGGATTCGCGCGGCGCTGGCCCCTGAGACTCGCTCCGGTCTGCAGCTTCTTGAGGTGCTGCTGGTCACCGCGTCAACGAACGCCAGTCTGGCCGCCGACCCGGCGCCTCCCCTGGGGCAGCTTCGGGCGGTGGTCGCCGAGTACCAGACTGGCGGGCGCGGCCGCCGCGGGCGCCGCTGGCTTTCGCCCCCGGGTCACGGTGTGTGCATGTCCGTTGCCTGGTCCTTCGAGAGCGCTCCCCGGGACTTGCCCGCTCTCAGCCTGGTGGCGGGCGTCGCAGTGATTGGCGCACTCAAGCAGCTTGGCGTGAGTGGCGTGCAGCTGAAGTGGCCTAACGACGTGATGGCCGCGGGGGGCAAGGTGGGAGGGATACTGGTGGAGGTTTCCGGCGAGTCCGGCGGGCCGCTGCGGGTGGTTATAGGCATCGGGCTCAACGTTCGTCCGGTGCCGGGAATCGCGGCGGCACTCAGGGAGGAAGGCGGTCATATAGCCGCCGTCGCCCTCGACGACCTGCTCGCTGGAGCTCGCCTGGACCGCAGCGTACTGGTTGGCGTCCTGATCAATCGGCTTCACGAGAGCCTGCTGGCCTTTGGTGCTCAGGGCTGGCCCGACGTGCTGCCCGTCTGGCGCCAAAATGATTACCTCATGGGCCGGTCAGTCGTTGTCACCCGCGGCGCAGAAGCCTTGTCCGGCATCGCCCGGGGCATCGCTGACGACGGCGCACTGCTGGTCGAGGCTGACGGCCGCATTTTCCCCGTCGTGGCCGGCGACGTTACGCTGCGTGCTCCCCTGTGACTGCAGGAACCTGAGGTTGCGCCGATGAGATTGTTGGTTGATATCGGCAATAGCCGGGTGAAATGGGCCTTCGCCATCGCCGGCAGTTTCGTGGCGGAAGGTGATGCGCTCCTCGACGACGCTGTCGAACTCCGGACTCTGCTGGAGTGTGGGCGGTCGCCAGAGGAAATCCGCGTTGCCAACGTGGCGGGGGCCGAGGCCGGAGCGCGGATTGCTGCGAGTCTGCAGCAGCACTTCCGGATCAGCCCGATTCTTGCCTGTTCCGCCGCGACGGGGGCTGGCGTAAGCAGCGGCTACACCGAGCCGCGAAGGCTGGGCGTTGATCGCTGGCTGGCACTGTGCGCCGCCTTTGCCCGCTATGGCGGCCCCGTCTGTGTGGTCGATGCTGGCACCGCGACGACTATCGATCTGGTGACGGGCAGCGGCCAGCACCAGGGCGGCTTGATCCTTCCGGGGCTGGCCCTGATGCAGTCGTCTCTCGGGCGGCGCACGGGCGACCTGGCCCGACTCGCTGCCACGGAATCCCTTACTGGCCTGGAGCCGACTTCCGGCGACCACTCCATTCTGTTGGGGCGTGATACCGCCTCAGCAATCCGGTACGGTGCCCTGCAAGCCACGGCCAGTCTGGTCCGGGACTGCATGGTACGGTTCAGCAGCCCTGCGTTAGAGGGCTCGGGGCCGCCACTCCTGGTCATTACAGGCGGCGGGGCACCCGCTCTGCGGGCGGAACTTGCCGAGGATCGCGCTCGCTCCGCCAAGCCGTGGCCTGGATTTCGCGTTGAGTATCGACCGCTACTGGTGCTGGAAGGCCTCGCTTTGGACCCGCTGTGCTTCAATCCCGCACCATGACGCGCCAAAGCGGGGCGGATTAATGCGCAATGTCTTTCTGAGCCTTCTCCTCGCCAATCTGCTGTTTGTGGCCTGGCAGATCTGGGTCGATCCAGTGTCCCCCTCGGCGCAGGATATTCAGCCTAACCGACTGATTTTATTTAGCTTTGGAACTGATCCGAGGGCGCCGGAAGTGGCCACCATTCAGGGGCAACCCCCAGTGGCTGGGATGGCCGCGGTGCCGGCAGCGGCTGAGACGGCCTGCCTGGGATTGGGTCCTCTGGTGGATCTTTCGGCGTCGCGGCAGGCCGGAAAACAGCTGGCCGCTCGTGGGGTCGACGCGATCCCCATTGCACGAGATACCCAGACCTGGCTTGGCCACTGGGCCCAGATTGGCGGATTCTCGTCAATTCCCGAGGCAGAAACGGCTCGCCAGCGGCTTATAGCCGGCGGCCTCGCGGAGACCTATCTGATGCAGGACGGAGCCCAACCGCTGCTCAGTCTCGGCGTTTTTCAGGAACTGGCCCGAGCGGAACGGGTTGCCAGTGTCGCGCGGGGCCTGGGTTTTGAGGTCGGCATACGGGATCGCTACCGGCCGACGGTGGAGCAGTGGTTGCTGATTCAGCCCCGGCCCAACCAGCGGCTCGAACCCGCAGATCTGAGCCTGGCGGGCGACCGAATCATGCGCGTGGAACGACTGGCCTGCGCAGCGGCAAACCCGCCATCGGGGTCTCCCGAAGATCAGCTGCCGCCAGGACCACCCGCGCAGCCCTTATAATGGGTGAGTAGTGAACGCTCGCCCGTCGGCTGGGCAGGCGGCATGGGCCGGAATAGCTCAATGGCAGAGCAACCGCTTTGTAAGCGGTAGGTTGGGGGTTCAAGTCCCTCTTCCGGCATGCTCACTACAGGTTGACAGCGACTACGCTCGCGCCAGACAATACTCTGCTTAACTCAGCGGAGGGGTACCCAAGCGGCCAACGGGGGCAGACTGTAAATCTGCTGGCTTACGCCTTCGTAGGTTCGAATCCTACCCCCTCCACCAAAGAGTGAGGCGGAGGCGACGGTAGGTCAAGCGTTGGGCCAACCGCCAGGTCAAGACCAGGTCAAGAAGGGCCCTGAAGTTTAAGAGTGGGTCCAAAAATGTTTAGCCGCCGGTCCCGGAAGATCTACAAACCATCCTCGCGAGGCGTTGACATCCGCGGGTGTAGTTCAATGGTAGAACCTCAGTTTTCCAAACTGATGACGTGGGTTCGATTCCCATCACCCGCTCCAGTTTGTGCGGTGGCGGAGAGCGGGGAAGGGGCTGAGATCGGGGCAGAGGTTTTGCCCACATAGCTCAGTCGGTAGAGCACTTCCTTGGTAAGGAAGAGGTCACCGGTTCAACTCCGGTTGTGGGCTCCACAGCGTGCCTGGGTAATAAGTAGAGACAACGTGAATCGCGGCAAGTGCCGCACCTACACAACAGAGAGAGAAAAGACATGTCGAAGGCCAAATTTGAGCGTACGAAGCCGCACGTCAACGTGGGGACGATTGGTCACGTGGACCATGGGAAGACCACGCTGACAGCGGCGCTGACCAAGGTGATGGCGGCGAAGTTTGGCGGCGAGGTGTCGGCGTACGACCAGATTGACAAGGCGCCGGAAGAGAAGGCGCGGGGCATCACGATTGCGACGGCGCACGTGGAGTACCAGAGCGCGGCCCGGCATTACGCCCACGTGGACTGCCCGGGACACGCGGACTACGTGAAGAACATGATCACGGGTGCGGCGCAGATGGACGGCGCGATCCTGGTGGTGTCGGCGGCGGACGGCCCGATGCCGCAGACGCGGGAGCACATTCTGCTGGCGCGTCAGGTGGGCGTGCCGCACATCGTGGTGTACCTGAACAAGGCGGACATGGTGGACGACGCGGAGCTGCTGGAGCTGGTGGAGCTGGAAGTCCGCGAGCTGCTCTCGATGTACAAGTTTCCGGGCGACAAGACGCCGATCATCATTGGTTCGGCGCTGAAGGCCTGGGAAGGCGAGAACAGCGAGATGGGCACGCAGAGTGTCGAGAAGCTGGTGGCGGCGATGGACACCTTCATTCCGGTGCCGGAGCGGGCGGTGGACGGGGCTTTCCTGATGCCGATCGAGGACGTGTTCTCGATCTCCGGTCGCGGCACGGTGGTGACCGGGCGCATTGAGCGGGGTCGGGTCAAGGTCGGCGAGGAAGTGGAGATCGTCGGGATCAAGGCCACGACGAAGACCATCTGCACGGGCGTGGAGATGTTCCGCAAGCTGCTGGACGACGGGCAGGCGGGCGACAACGTGGGCGTGCTGTTGCGCGGGACGAAGCGCGAGGACGTGGAGCGCGGCCAGGTGCTGGCCAAGCCCGGTTCGATCAACCCGCACACGACCTTCGAGGCGGAGATTTACGTGTTGACCAAGGAAGAGGGCGGTCGGCACACGCCGTTCTTCAAGGGCTACCGGCCGCAGTTTTACTTCCGGACGACAGACGTGACGGGGTCCTGCGAGCTGCCGGAGGGCGTGGAGATGGTCATGCCCGGGGACAACATCAAGATGGTGGTCACGCTGATCAACCCGATCGCCATGGAGGACGGCCTGCGTTTCGCCATCCGCGAGGGTGGCAAGACGGTCGGTGCCGGCGTCGTGGCCAAGATACTCAAATAGGACCGACGTGCCGGAGCGCCTTCAGGCGCGATTCCTGAAGATTATCCAGTAGGTCGCGGCTGAAGCCGCTCCTACGGTGGCGACTGAAGAAGCACAGGCCAGTAGCTCAATTGGTAGAGCGGCGGTCTCCAAAACCGCAGGTTGGGGGTTCGAGACCCTCCTGGCCTGCCACCACGACCGGTAACGATGGTAACGACGAACGAAACAGAAACCTCCGCAGGCCCGATGGACACTGTCCTTCTGGTGCTGGCGAGCCTCGTCGTGGTGGCGTCACTGGTGGCGTACTACTACTTCAGCGA
>JBBQJK010000199.1:0-5223 GCA_038325835.1 Gammaproteobacteria bacterium | reverse complement strand
GGCTCTGGATGGCCTGACCGGGGTCTTGGCGGGCGCGGTGGTGGTCGGGCTGGTTCTCGTCCTGCGCCGGGTGCGAACCGGAGCCACAGCCTGAGCCGCCGGATTCGTTATGCTTCGGGGCATGAGCAGGATCGCCAGACTGAGAAGCGCCCTGGGCGCCGGGATAGTGGGCCTGCTGCTGGCCAGCGCGACCGTGGTTGCCGGCCCCTGGGACGAGGCCGTCGCCGCCTTCAATGAAGGGGACTTCGCCCGGGCAGCCGGGTTGTTTCGCCCGCTGGCGGAGCAGGGTGACGCCGCGGCCCAGTACAACCTGGGCGTCATGTCCAGCCGCGGGCTGGGCGGGCCCGCGAACTATGTGGAGGCGGTGCGCTGGTTCACGAGCTCAGCGGCGCTGGGCAACGCCCAGGCCCAGGCCGGGCTCGGTTTCCTGTACTCCAGCGGCCAGGGCATCCCGGCCAACTACGACGAAGCGGAAAAATGGTATCGGCTGGCTGCTGCCCAAGGTTACTCCGCCGGCCAAGCCGGCATGGGCTCCTTGTATGGCAACGGCCAGGGCGTGCCACTGGATTACGCCGAGGCGGCCGGCTGGTATCGGCAGGCTGCGGAGCAGGGGTATGGCCTCGCGATGGCCCGCTTGGGTGCTCTCTACTCCAGGGGCGCGGGCGTTGAACTGGACTACGCCGAGGCGGCGGGCTGGTACCGGCAGGCTGCCGAGAGGGGCTACGGCCTGGGCATGGACGGCTTGGGTGACCTGTATGCCACAGGCAGTGGCGTTCCCAAGAACCTCGTGCTTGCCCACATGTGGTTCAACCTTGCGGCGGTGGCCGGTGAGACCGACGCGGCCCGGAAGCGTGAGTCCCTCGCTGAGCAGATGACGCCGGCCCAGGTGCTTGAAGCGCAGAAGCTGGCGCTGGAGTGGCGGCCGACCTACCCGGAACTCAACTCTCCGACACGCTGATGCGGCGCCAAGGGTCTTCATGACCACTCAACTCCACCCCTATGTGGTCCATTTTCCGGTCGCCCTGCTCCTGCTGAGTGTCGTCCTGTTTTTCCTGGGCAAGGCAGGGGGCTACCGACCGTGGGCGAGCGGCGTGCTCAGCGCGGCTCGCTGGAACCTGTGGATTGGTTCAGCCCTCGCGCTGGCCTCCATCGCCAGTGGTTTTGTCGACTACCAGGCCGCCCAGTGCGACGCGGCCACGATCGCCGACACGATCATTCACAGGCGTTCTGGTGCAGTGACCTGGTGGTCCTCGCTGATCGCCGCGATCGCCGTCTATCGCACCCGCCACCGGGCGCCCGGACCTCTGCTGCTGGCCTGGCTGCTGCTGGTCGGGGCTGCTGCGTCCACCGCCGCTGTCCTGGGTACGGGGCTCACCTACGACCGGGGCCTTGGCGTCGACAAGGCCTGGCCGGCGGAGACGGGGCGGTGCTTCGAGATGGAGCGCTCGCGCCTCGCACCCTGACCCCACTTCACATAAAGTCGAAGCGGCTTTACGCAAAATAGCTAATTAGCTATTATGGCCACTTCGCGTTGTAGCCAGGAGCCGATGATGTCTGCCCTCACCATTCGTAACAGTCGCGGCGTCGTGGTTGATGTGGAGGCCATCTCCGCCACGGAGGCCAAGAACGCCTTCGGCGCTGTCCTGGAGAAAGCAGCGAGTTACGGCATCGTCGCCATCACCAAACGGGACAAGACGCGGGCGGTGGTTCTGTCGATTGAGGAGTTCGAGGGGCTCATGGCCCGTGTTCCCGATCCGCTGGCCAGCCTGCGTGCGGAGTTCGACACTCTCGTGACGGGCATGCAGAAGCAGCCAGCCCGGGCGGCCGGTCGCGCGTTGTTCAAGGCGACGCCAGCCGAGCTGGGTCGTGCGGCCAAGGCGGGCGCCCGGAAGCGTGGTTGAGGGCGCACCCTGCATCTGGGTGCTGGCGGGAACCAATGGAGCGGGCAAGAGCAGTATCGGCGGTGCCTTCCTGCGCCGGACCGGCGGCGACTACTTCAATCCGGATGAAGTCGCCCGGCGCATTCTCGCGGTCACTCCCGGACTGACCCAGGCGGATGCCAACAGCCAGGCCTGGATGGAAGGGGTTGGCCAGCTGCAGCAGGCGATCCGCCAGCGCAGGGACTACTACTTCGAGACCACGCTGGGCGGCGCAAGCATCACGGGACACCTGGCAGGGGCGCTGGCTGATGGCATGGAAGTTCGCATCTGGTATGTCGGACTCGAAAGCCCGGAACTGCATGTGGCCCGGGTAGCGGCACGCGTAAGCAAAGGGGGTCACGACATTCCGGAGGCCGATATCCATCGCCGCTTTGACGACAGCCGTATCAATCTTGTTCGGCTCATTCCCGCTCTTACTGAACTCGTCGTGTACGACAACAGCACTGCAGCCGACCCTGCGCGCGGCAAGGCGCCACTGCTCCGGCTCGTCCTGCATCTCGAGCGTGGCCAGATCCTCGCACCGAGTGACCTGCAATCAACACCCGACTGGGCAAAGCCGGTAGTTGCCGCGGCTATAAAGGCGACGCGCTGATCGCCCGCCCGCCGCGTGGCCTCCCGTCAGCAAAGAAGCGCAGCGAGCCGCTCCGCATACCAGCGGTCGAAGGTGTGCACGCAGTCTTCTGCAGACTGGTAGGGGCCCGGCCGGTAGCCCCGGGAGCCTGCGCCGAGTTGGTCGCGTTCGCACAGTGCCCAGTCCTGCCGGTTGGTCAGGTCCCAGAAGTCCGCCATGTCTGCCGGGTCGAAGCCCGGACGGGCCAGCGCTTCCTGGGTAAAAAGCAGTTCGCACACCACCCGCGTGCGGTCAGGCGCCAGGGGCCAGGCGGTGTGCGTGAGCACGTAGTCCGGGTGGGGGGAGAGGAGCAGGTTGGGATAGATCACGTAGTAGTAGACATAGCGGTGATCGTCGGCGGACAGGCCGGGGATCACGGGCACCGTGCGCTTGCCGCTCAGGGACATGGTCTCGATGCCGTCCTTCAGCTGCATCGGCCCGCCGTTGAAGCCCTTGTCGGTTTCCATCGGCCGGTTGCTGCGGCTGATGAGATCACTCAGGCGCGCGAGCTGTGGATGCGCCCCCGGGCAGTGGTAGCACTCGCTGTAGTTCTCGCAGATCAGCTTCCAGTTGGCCTGCACCTCGTAGGTGTGGCGCCACCCGCAGCGCAGTTCCGGCAGGCGGAATCGGGCGAGATCCGGCAGGTTTTCGAGTTGCGCTGGTGGGCTGTGCAGATTCAGGAAAATGAAGCTCTCCCGGGTTGCCAGGTTCACGGGGACCAGCCCGAGGTTCTCCCGGTCGCCGCTGCCGGGGGTCTGGGCCAGACTCCCATCCAGCCGATAGCTCCAGGCGTGGTAGGGACAGAGGATCCGGTTCAGGCCCTGGCCGCAGGGCGCATCGATCAGCCGCGAACCCCGATGACGGCACACATTGAAGAAGGCGCGCAGTTGCTGGTCGGCGCCGCGAATCACGAGGACGGAATCCCCCGCAATCTCGCGGGTGAAAAAATCCCCGGCGGCAGGAATATCCGCCTCGCGACCGACACAGAGCCAGGTCCGCCCCACCACGCCGGCCTGTTCGGTGGACAGGACCTCGGCTGCGGTGTACACGGCGGCCGGCAGCGTGCGGGCCTCCGGGAAGGGTCGGCAGGTCGCGTGCAGGTCGGACGGGTTGATCATGGGCCTGAATTGACAAGGGGTTGGTGGGAGTCTTTCATTGCGCCGGACGCGGTGTCAAAGCGACGAAGGGCAGAATGAACACGCCAAACCAGCCTGGCGCCACGGCGAGGCCGCCCGCAGGGGACGCGGTGGGCAGCCTCCAGGTGGCACTGGCCCACGCCGGGAGCTTGCTGACCTCGAATCCCAAGCTGGCGATCCAGCAGGCGGCGGAAATCCTCAAGGTCCATCCGGGGCAGCCGGCGGCGCTAGGCATCCTGGCCGACGCCTGGCGCGCCGTGGGCGATCACTACACCGTGCTGGGGGAAACCGCCGCCGCGGACGCGGCCTACGCCCTGCATATCCAGGCGTCGACCCGGGACCCGCGGCTGCTGGTCCCGGCGGCGGCCCTGAGCGAAGGGCGCATCGCGGTGGCCGAGCAGCTGCTCCGGGAGCACCTGAAGCAGTTTCCCACCGACGTGCCCGCCATCCGCATGCTCGCCGAAGTGGCGGGCCGGCTGCGCCGCTACACGGATGCCGAGAACCTGCTAGCCCGGTGCCTCGAGCTGGCGCCCGGCTTCAATGCCGCCCGCCAGAACTACGCCCTGGTGCTGCACCGGCAGAACAAGCCGTCTGCAGCGCTGGCCCAGCTGGGCCTGCTGCTTGAGGCCGACCCGCGTAATCCCAGCCTCCGCAACCTGAAGGCCGCCGTCCTCGGCAGCATCGGCGACTACGGCCCGGCGCTGGAGCTCTATGCCGGCATCGTCGCCGGGTACCCGACCCAGCCCAAGGTCTGGATGAGCTACGGGCATGCCCTGAAGACCGCGGGCCGACGGGACGACAGCATTGCCGCGTACCGCAAGAGCATCGACCTCAAGCCCGGTCTCGGCGAGGCCTGGTGGAGCCTGGCCAACCTCAAGACTTTCCGCTTCACCGCCAGCGAAGTGGCAGCCCTGCGGGCCCAGCTGGAGCAGGAGGCCCTGACGCCCGAGGACCGCCTGCACTTCCAGTTCGCGCTGGGCAAGGCCCTGGAGGATGCCGGTGACTACCCGGAGTCCTTCCGGAACTACGCGGAGGCCAACCGGCTGCGGCGCGCGGCCGTCAGCTACGACGCGGAGCAGACCACCCGCTACGTGCAGCGTTGCAAGGCGGTGTTCACGCCGCAGTTCCTGGCGGAGCGGTCAGGCTCCGGCTGCCCGGCCCCGGACCCGATCTTCGTCGTCGGCCTGCCCCGGTCCGGCTCCACTTTGGTGGAGCAGATCCTGGCGAGCCACCCGGCCGTGGAGGGCACCATGGAGCTGCCGGATTTGGTGACCATCGTCCGTCAGCTGGGCGGCCAGCAAGCTGGCAAGCCAGGTCGGGACGAGCCCCCCAGGTACCCGGGCAACCTGCCGGACCTTTCGGGGGACCAGCTCCGGGCCTTGGGTGAGCAGTACCTGGCGCAGACCCGGATCCAGCGCAAGACCGACGCGCCTTTCTTTATAGACAAGCTGCCCAACAACTGGGCCCACACCGGCCTGATTCACCTGATGCTGCCGAACGCGAAGATCATTGACGCCCGGCGCCACCCCTTGAGCTG
>JBBQJK010000198.1:0-5240 GCA_038325835.1 Gammaproteobacteria bacterium | reverse complement strand
CTGGTCTGCATCTCACTGGCCCAGTGTCCCGGTGCCGCAGCGCGGGCCACCGTGGTTCCGGGCCAGCGCGTGCTCTGCGGCGAGCCCATCGGTGAACCCGCCGGGAATGGCAGACCCCGCGTCCACGCCTCCATCAGCGGCCAGGTGACCCACGTTGAGCCCCGCGTGGTCGCGGGGCTGAGCGACCCCGTGCCTTCTATAGTGATTTCGGGCGATGGAACGGACGAGCGCTGGCCCGGTTACGCGCCGGACCCCGGCGCGGAGAGCCGCACCAGCGAAGACCTGCAAGTGGGGCTGGCTACCGCCGGGCTGCTTGGCCTGGGCGGGGCACTGTTCCCGACGGCTCACAAGGTACACACCGCCACCGGCGCACCAGTACTGCTGCTCAACGGGGCTGAGTGCGAGTCTTACATCAGTTGCGACGACCTGCTCCTTCGCGAACGGGCAGCCAGTATCGTGGCCGGTGGCCGCCTGCTGCTGGCTGCACTCCGTGGCCAACGCTGCATTATCGCGGTGAAGACAGACATGCCGGAAGCCCGGGTAGCACTCTACAACGCACTCCGGGCCTGCGGCGATCCGCGCCTCGTGATGTCTGTCGTCACAGCCAAGTACCCGGCTGGCGGCGAGCGTCAACTGATTGAACTGGTCCTTGGCCGGGAGGTGCCCGCTGGCGGTCATCCCGCCGATGTGGGCGTCCTGTGCCAGAACGTGGCGACTGCAGCGGCGGCGGCTGACTTCTTCCTGCGCGGGCAGCCATTGATCTCCCGCCTGGTCACCGTGAGCGGTGGTGGCGTCGCCCGGCCCTGCAATATTGAAGCCCGGATCGGCACACCCGTGTCTGACCTGATTGCCCTCGCCGGCGGTTACCAGCGGGACCCCCGGCGCCTGATCATGGGCGGGCCCATGATGGGAGTGGCGCTGCCCGGCGATGACCTGCCCATTACCGGAGCGACGAACTGCCTCATTGTCGCCACCGATGCCGACCTTGGCCCGGCTGCCGGGGAGATGCCCTGCATCCGCTGTGGCGACTGCATCCAGGCATGCCCGGCGAGCCTGCTGCCCCAGGAACTGCTCGTCGCCGCCCGGGCCGGTAATGCCGTGGAACTTGCGACACTGGGAGTGACGGAATGCATCGAGTGCGGCGCGTGCGACTACGTCTGCCCGAGCCATATCCCCCTTACCCGGTACTTTATCCGGGGTAAAGCTGCACTGCTGTCGACCTGATGCGCTTCGCGACTAACCTTCCGCCCCAGTGGCACGCGCGAGTATCGGTGGGCGGGATGATGCGCACCGTGCTCTACGCGCTGGTGCCGGCGCTGCTGGCCCACGTTTGGTTCTACGGCGCGGGGATTCTCCTCAACTCAGCCATTGCACTGCTCGCCGGACTGGCTACGGAAGCGGTTTGCCTGCGCCTGGGCGGCAAGGTCACGGCCCCCTACCTGCTGGATGGCAGCGCCCTGGTCACCGCCCTCCTCCTGGCCTTCTGCCTGCCACCACTTTGTCCCTGGTGGGTGACAGTTATCGGCATGGTCTTTGCGATCGGTGTGGCCAAGCATGCCTACGGAGGCCTTGGCTACAACATCTTCAATCCTGCGATGGCCGGCTACGTGCTGGTGCTCGTGTCGTTCCCGGAGGCCATGGCGCTCTGGCCAGCGCCGGACATCGGCGACCTGGACTACGTGCGACCCGACCTCGCCGCGATACTGCAGTACTGCCTGCTCGGCAGCCTGCCTGACGGCCTCACGATCGACGCGGTAGCCCGGGCGACCACCCTCGACAGTGCCAAGGAAGGCCTCGGGCTGATGCAGACCATGGACGAGATCCGGACCAGTCCCGGTTTCGGCGATTTCGGGGGAGCCGGCTGGGAATGGATCAATAACTGCATCGCCATTGGCGGTTTCGTCCTTCTCCTGCGGGGCGTCATCCGGTGGCACACGCCTGCTGCGGTCCTGGGTGGCCTCCTCACCATGGCTACCCTCGGCTGGTTGCTGGACCCTGACACCCACCCTTCGCCCGGATTTCACCTGTTCAGCGGCGGCGCCATGCTGGGTGCCTTCTTCATTGCGACCGACCCCGTCTCGTCGCCCACCACAGCCCGCGGCCGGCTGATCTACGGAGCCGGCATTGGCATCCTCACCTACGTGATCCGCACCTTCGGCAGCTATGCCGACGGGGTCGCCTTTGCGGTACTGCTGATGAATGTCACCGTTCCCCTGCTCGAGCGCTGGACCCGGCCACGGGTATATGGGCGGGTCAGGTGAGCGCGGGTAACCACGACCAGCCGCTGGTCCGGCACGGCGCGGCTGGACCGCGCAACCTGGCTGGTCTCGCCGTCGTTCTTCTGCTGGCAGTACTCCTGATTGGGGGCACCTGGCAGTACACGCGACAGCGCATTGCGGACAACGCCGCGCGCCAGATCCTTGCCGGGATCTCCGTGGTACTGCCTGGGATCCTTTACGATAACGAACCCAACAAGGACAGGGTCCTGCAGGACACGGGCGCTGGTCAGCCACTACCAATCTACCGGGCGCGACGGAACGGCAGTCCGGTCGCGGCGGTGGTGACTGTCAGCGCCCCGGATGGCTACGTCGGGCCCATCCGCATGCTGGTGGGCATCGCGGCAGATGGCCGCGTGCTCGGCGTGCGAATTACTGCGCACCAGGAGACTCCCGGGATCGGCGCCGCCATTGCCACAGAACCACCCACCTGGCTCGCCGGCTTTGTCGGCCGCTCCCTGACCGACCCGCCGGAAGCGCGCTGGAACCTGCGCACTGACGGTGGCGAATTCGATGCCATTGCCGGCGCTACGGTCAGCAGTCGGGCAACGCTCGCAGGAGTAAGGACCGCCGTGCAATACTTCAACACACACCGGGACGAGATCTTTTCGACCCCAGCTCTACCGGCCGGGACGCCATGACGCCAGACAACGCCAGCAACAGCAGCGCCGGACAGTTGCTCGCCGAGGGCCTCTGGTGGAACACGCCGGGACTGGCGGCACTGATCGGGCTCTGCCCATTGCTGGCCGTCAGCACGAGTTTCGCCGCGGGCTTCGCCCTCGGCCTTGCCTCGCTGGCAGTGCTCTGCTCAAGCAACGTGCTCATCGCAGCACTGGCACCCTGGATCGCCCCCCGCTTCCGGCTGCCCGCCTTTCTGCTGCTCATCGCAGCGCTGGTCACCACCGTGGACCTGCTGTTCGAGGCCCGGTGGTTCGACCTCTACGGTCAGGTAGGCCTGTTCGTGCCGTTGATCGTTACGAACTGCCTGATCCTGGCCAGGGGTGAGTCCTTCGCCGCGCACCACGGCGTCTGGCCCGCCTTCCTGGACGGGCTCGGCTACGGCCTGGGGTTTATCACCTTACTTGCCGGCCTTGGTGCGCTCCGGGAGGTACTGGCGCCGGGCCTGCTGGTGGCCGCCCTGCCCGCCGGCGCGCTCTTTCTGCTGGCCGCGCTGGTTGCGCTCCGGCAACTGGTGGTCAGCCGGCGCGGCGCTGCATGACGCCCCGGCAACGCTCTGCAGTGTTTCGGCGGCTCCAGCAGGCAAATCCGCAACCGACCACCGAACTGGTCTACCAGAACCCCTTCGAACTCCTGATCTCGGTGATCCTCTCCGCCCAGGCCACGGATGTGAGCGTGAACAAGGCCACAGCGGGGCTGTTCAAGGTGGCGAACACGCCCGCAGACATCGTCGCGCTGGGCGAGGCGGGACTGAAGCAGTACATCCGGACCATTGGACTGTTCAACACCAAGGCAAAAAATATTCTGGGCACCTGCCAGGCTCTGCTCGACCAGCACGACGGCAAGGTACCGTCGAACCGGGCCGCACTGGAGGCCCTCCCGGGCGTCGGGCGCAAGACCGCCAATGTGGTACTCAACACCGCCTTCGGTGAAGGCACCATCGCTGTGGATACGCACATCTTCCGGGTCGCGAACCGCACGGGTCTGGCTCCGGGGAAGACGCCCCGAGCCGTGGAGGACCGCCTGGTCGCCACAACGCCGGCCCGCTTCCGGCAAGACGCACATCACTGGCTGATTCTCCACGGCCGCTACGTGTGCAAGGCCCGCAAGCCGGACTGCCCCCACTGCCCCATCGCGAAGCAGTGCGACTACCCCACCAAGACCCGTCCGGCATAGGCGCACCGACCGGCGCGATCCCGATGCAAATCTCCTACCTCGCCCTCGACCAGGGCGGTCACTCGAGCCGGGCGCTGGTCTTCGATGCCCGTGGCGACCTACTGACGTCTGCGTCAGTGCCCATCGCCACCCGGCGCAACGCACTGGGCCACATCGAGCACGATCCCGAAGAGCTCGTCAGCTCCCTGCAACAGGCTATCGCTGGCGTCTGCGCTGAGCTGCCCGCGGATGGCCACATCAGGGCAGCGGGCCTCGCCACCCAGCGCTCGAGCCTGGTCTGCTGGAGCCGGCAGACCGGGGCGGCACTGTCCCCGGTGATCTCCTGGCAGGACCGGCGTAACGCGGCCTGGCTGGAGCGTCTGGCGTCCCGCGCCGACGAGATTCGCACCCGGACCGGACTGGTACTCACGCCCCACTATGGCGCGAGCAAAATGCGCTGGTGCCTCGACCATCTGCCCGCCGTGCAGGCGGCCCGCGCCACCGGCGAGCTGGTGATGGGACCCCTCGCCAGCTTTCTCGTCTGCCGCCTGGTCGCTGGTCTGCCGCTCTTCGCAGACCCGGCCAATGCGTCCCGGACCCAGCTGTGGGCACTGGCGACGCGGAACTGGTCACCCGAACTTCTAGCCCTGTTTGGTATCGACGCGGAAGTTCTGCCCCGGGCTGTGACCAGCCGTTACGCTTATGGAAACCTCGGCACACCCGTCGGCCCTGTGCCGCTCACCGTCGCGACCGGCGATCAGTCCGCGGTACCTTTTGCTTTCGGCCCGCTGGACCCGTCCGTCGCTTACGTCAATCTGGGCACCGGTGCCTTTGCCCAGCGGGCGGTGTCAGGGCAACTACCGGACGCGCCCCGGCTGCTGGTCAGCGTGGTGTGGTCGACCACTGAGCACGTGGACTATTTGCTGGAGGGCACGGTAAACGGTGCCGGCAGCGCGCTGGACTGGCTGGCGGAGCGGGAACACGTGCCGCTCCCGGTACTGCTGCGCGAAGCAGATGGAGCCCTGGCAGCGAGCGAGCCGCCACCCCTCTTCATCAACGGCGTGTCGGGCCTTGGTGCACCGTTTTGGGTGAGCGCTCTGGAATCGCGCTTCATCGGCACCGGCAGTCGGG
>JBBQJK010000197.1:0-5249 GCA_038325835.1 Gammaproteobacteria bacterium | reverse complement strand
AATCCATGGCCTTGGCCACGGCGCGGGCGCAGCCCCGTGCAGGGCCGGGTCCACCAAACAACTAAACAAACCAAATAACTAAGGTCCGGTACCTTTTTGGAACACACGCCCGTCATGCAGCAGTACCTCCGCATCAAGGCGGAGCACCCGGGGCTGCTGCTGTTCTACCGGATGGGTGACTTCTACGAGCTGTTCTTCGACGACGCGCGCAAGGCCTCGGCCCTGCTCGGCATCACGCTCACCGCCCGGGGCCAGTCCGCGGGCCAGAGCATTCCCATGGCCGGCGTCCCCTATCACGCGGCGGAGCAGTACCTGGCCCGCCTCGTGCGGGCCGGCGAGTCGGTCGCGCTCTGCGAGCAGATCGGCGATCCGGCCACGTCCAAGGGCCCCGTTGAACGGCAGGTGGTGCGGGTCATCACACCGGGCACGCTGACCGACGACGCCCTCCTCGACGCGCGCCGGGACAATCTCGTCGCTGCCGTCTGCGCCGGCCACAGCGCGGGTGCAGGCCTGCAGAACTTCGGCCTCGCCTGGCTCGACCTCTCCGCCGGCCGCTTCTGCCTGACCGAAATTGCCACGCTGAGCGATCTGCACGCCGAGCTGGCCAGACTCGGGGTCGCTGAACTCCTTGTTGAAGACGGCCTCGAGCTCCCCGCCCTCGACGCCGGCCCTGACCGGGGTCTCGCCCGCCACCGGATGCCCCCGTGGCACTTCGACGCCGACACCGCCACGCGGCTGCTCAGCACCCAGTTTGGCACTCGGGACCTGCAGGGCTTCGGGGTCGCCGACCTTGGCGATGGCGTGCGCGCTGCCGGCTGCCTCCTGCAGTACGTGCGGGACACCCAGAAGAATGCCCTGCCCCACGTCCGCAGCATCGTCGCCGAGCGTCACTCCGACGCACTACAGGTCGACGCCGCCAGCAGGCGCAATCTCGAACTGGAGACCAGCCTGAGCGGCGACGCCACCGCGAGCCTCGCTGGCGTCCTCGATCACTGCGCCACCACCATGGGCAGCCGCCTGCTGCGCCGCTGGCTCAACCGGCCGCTGCGGGACCAGGCGCTGCTCCGCCGCCGCTACCAGGCGCTGGACAGCCTGCGCGGAACTGGTGACGACCCGCTGCGTGACCTGCTCCGGGACAGCGGCGACCTGGAGCGCATCCTCTCCCGCATCGCCCTCGTCTCGGCGCGGCCCCGGGACCTGGCCCAGCTGCGCACGGCCACGGCCCTCGTGCCGGAAATCGACGCGCAACTTGCGGCCCTGGATTCCCCCCTGCTCGCCGCGCTGCGCCTGCGCCTCGGGGATCACGGGGCAACGCACGAATTACTGAAGCGCGCGCTGATCGAAGTGCCACCCCAACTCATTCGCGACGGCGGAGTGCTGGCCTCGGGCTACGACGCGGCGCTCGACGAGCTGCGGGACATCAGCGAGAACGCGGACCGCTACCTGACTGACCTGGAAACACGGGAGCGGGCGCGAACGGGGTTGCCGTCGCTGAAGGTTGGCTACAACCGGGTGCACGGCTACTACATTGAGTTGTCCCGCGGCCAGGCGGCCCAGGCGCCGGACGACTACCAGCGTCGCCAGACACTCAAGGGCGCCGAGCGCTACATCACTCCGGAGCTCAAGGACTTCGAGGGCAAGGTGCTGTCTGCCCGGGACCGGTCGCTGGCCCGGGAGAAGGAGCTCTACACCGAGTTGCTGGCGATGCTGGGCACCCGGCTCGTGGCGTTGCGGGAGCTGGCCGCGGCGCTTGCCGAACTGGACGTGCTCGTCAACCTGGCGGAGCGCTCCCGCACGCTGGGTTATTGCCGGCCGGAACTCGGTGACGAGCCGGGGCTGCGCATTCGTGGCGGCCGCCATCCCGTCGTCGAGCAGCGGCTCGACACGCCCTTCGTGGCGAACGACCTGGAACTCAACGAGGAACGACGCCTGCTGGTCATCACCGGTCCGAACATGGGCGGCAAGTCGACCTACATGCGGCAGACCGCGCTGATCGCGCTGCTGGCCCACATCGGTTCCTGGGTGCCCGCCGAGAGCGCGCGCTTCGGCCCGCTGGACCGGATCTTCACGCGGATCGGCGCTGCCGACGACCTGGCCGGCGGCCGTTCGACCTTCATGGTGGAAATGACGGAGACTGCGAACATCCTGCACAACGCGACGGACCAGAGCCTGGTGCTGATGGACGAGATCGGGCGGGGCACGAGCACCTTTGATGGGCTGTCCCTGGCCTGGGCGGCCGCGCATCATATTGCGGAGCAGGTGCGGGCCTTCACGCTGTTCGCCACCCACTACTTCGAGCTGACGGCGCTGGCTGCAGAACTGCCGGCGTGCGTGAACGTGCACCTGGATGCCACGGAGCACGGCGACCGGCTCGTCTTCCTCCACGCAGTCAAGGACGGGCCGGCGAGTCGCAGCTACGGCCTGCAGGTTGCCGCGCTGGCGGGCGTACCGGCCCAGGTGATCCAGCGGGCCCGGCGCTACCTGCAGCGTCTGGAGAACGAATCGGCGGTGAAGCAAAAGAACCGGGGCGGTGACCCGGCGCCCCAGCAGGAACTGGCCCTCGGGCCACCGCCGCCACCGGACGCGGTGCACGAACTCCTCGATGCCCTCGACCCCGACACGCTGACGCCGAAGCAGGCCCTGGAAGCCCTCTACGCCCTGAAATCCCTAAAAGGTACCGGACCTTAGTTATTGGGTTTTGTTTAGTTGTTTGGCCTCAGCGCCGCAGATAACTAAACAAAACCCAATAACTAAGGTCCGGTACCTTTTGCACTACAGCGTACTTTTGTAGACCGGGGACTGCCGGTTGAACATGCCGTGCCGGAGGAAGAACGCGGTCTGGCTCGCCACTTCGGGTGAAACCAGAAAGCCGGTATGGGTCACCGGGTAGGACAGGTGGTCCTTCAGCCAGGGCGCCTGGGTTTCCGCAACGGCGATGGTGCCGTCGTTGGGGAGGGGCACCACGCCGAGCATCATCCCGGCGCCCACACTGCTCGTGCCGGCAATGGCACCCACATCCCGGTCCGGGACGTAGTCCTTGAGGACTTTGCCGACGAGCGCCTCACGTCCGGTCTGGCCGAGCGCTGCGGCGCCGAGTTCGCCCAACTGGGCGAGCCGCTCCGCCGCCACACTGCCCTGCAACGGCGAACCCAGACAGACCACACGACCGGGCCTGGGAAACGGCCGGCGCTGCAGGCCGGCCAGGGCGATCAGACCGCCAGTGCTGTGACCCACCATATGGACCCGGGGGGACTCGATGGCATCGAGGGCATCCCGCAAGCGATCCGCATTGGCGGTAAATCCGGCCTCGAAAGTGCCGTACTGAAACAGGACCGTCGGATAGCCGTGCTCATCGGAAAGCCGGTGCCGGAGCAGACCAGCCTCAGCGCCGTTCATCCACAGCCCGTGGATCACAACGACGGTTTCAGGGGGAATCGGGGCCATGCCTCATTTCCAGCGACGACACTCGAGGCCCGGGAACCGACGCCAGGAAATGAGGCATGGCCCCAATTTCTATGGCTTCGCCGGCTCGCGGATGCGGATACCGGTTTCACGCAGCTGCTGCGCAGACACCGGTCCCGGCGCCTCGGTCAGCAGGCAACTCGCCGTCTGGGTCTTGGGGAACGCGATGACATCGCGAATGTTGTCCGTACCTGCCAGCAGCATCACGAGACGATCGAGCCCGAAGGCGAGCCCGCCATGGGGTGGCGCCCCGAACTTCAGCGCGCGGAGCAGGAAGCCAAACTTGCTCTCCGCCTCTTCCGGCGTGATACCCAGAATGCGGAACACCGCGGACTGCATCGCGGACGAGTGAATCCGGATCGAGCCCCCGCCGATTTCGTTGCCGTTCAGGACCATGTCGTAGGCGCGGGACAGCGCCGTGCCGGGATCCTGCTCCAGCGTCGCCACATCGTCGACGGCTGGCGCGGTGAATGGATGGTGCAGGGCCGCCCAGCGCTTCTCTTTCGGGTCCCATTCAAACATGGGAAAGTCCACCACCCAGACCGGGTGCCAGCCGGGCTTGACCATCTTGAGGTCGCGGCCCACTTTCACGCGCAGCGCCGCCAACGAGTCGTTGACCACCTTCTTCTTGTCGGCACCAAAGAAGACGAGGTCGCCGTCCTTGAGTTCGAGCCGCGAGATCAGCCCCTGCACGGTCGCGTCGGGCAGGAACTTCATGATCGGTGACTGGAGGCCATCACGACCCTTCGCAACCTCGTTGACCTTGATGTAGGCGAGGCCCTTCGCCCCGTAGTTGCCAACGAAGGCGGTGTAGTCGTCAATCTCCTTGCGGGTCAGCGTGCCGCCACCGGGAACCTTCAGTGCAGTCACCCGGCCATCCGGGTCAGCGGCCGGCCCGGCGAACACCTTGAACTCCACTCCGGTCATCAGGTCCGCCACTTCGACCAGCTCCAGGGGAATGCTGAGGTCCGGGCGATCGATGCCGAAGCGCGCAATCGCGTCCGCGTAAGTCATGCGAGGCAGTGGCGGCAACTCGATGCCGGCCACGTCGAGGAACAGCGACCGGATCATCCGCTCCATGATCTCCATGAACTGGTTCTCGTTCATGAAGGACGTTTCGATGTCGATCTGGGTGAACTCAGGCTGACGGTCGGCGCGCAGGTCCTCGTCGCGGAAGCAGCGGGCGATCTGGTAGTACCGGTCGAAGCCGGACATCATCAGGATCTGCTTGAAGAGCTGGGGCGACTGGGGCAGCGCGAAGAATTCGCCCGGGTGCGTGCGGCTTGGGACGATGTAGTCCCGCGCGCCTTCCGGCGTGGTGCGGGTGAGCACCGGCGTTTCTACGTCCATGAAACCGTTGTCGTCGAGGAACTTCCGCAGGGCCTTTGTGATCCGGTGCCGCAGGCGGAAGCGCTCCAGCATCTCGCTACGGCGGAGATCCAGATAGCGGTACTTCAGCCGCAGCTCTTCCGACACGACCTCGTCGTGATGGAATGGCGGGGTTTCGGAGGCGTTGAGCACTGTCAGTTCGGCAGCCAGCAACTCGACCTCGCCAGTCTTCAGCTTCGCGTTGACCGTACCCTCGGGGCGGGGCCGCACGGTGCCGGCCACCGTCACGACAAATTCGCTGCGCAGTTTCTCGCCGGCGCTGAAGACCTCCGGTGCGGCAGGCGCGAACACCACCTGGAGCAGGCCTTCCCGGTCCCGCAGATCGATGAAGATCACCCCACCATGATCGCGGCGCCGGTGGACCCAGCCGGACACGGTGACCTGCTTGCCGATGAGGG
>JBBQJK010000196.1:0-5289 GCA_038325835.1 Gammaproteobacteria bacterium | reverse complement strand
GATGTCCACTTGGCCGTACAGGTAGGCGCTGGTGCTGTCGGTGGCGGTGGTGGACGTCTCGGTAGCCTCGATCTCCAACGGCGGATCGTCGTCAGTGATGAAGATGAAGTTGACCGTTTCGTCGATATCGCGCTTCGTGTAGCGCACACCGGTGGTCACTCGCCAGCCCTCGCCCCGGTACAGCCACTGCAGCTCGCTGGTGGAGCCGTCAAGGTCACCACTGGTCTCGTAGAACGGCAGGACGGTGGCACCGGTGTCCGCGTTCTGCCAGGTGACCACCGCCAGCACCTGAGAGCTGGGCGTGAAGGCATGGCGTAGCCCCAGCCGGTAGGAATCCGTGTCCTCGTTGATCCGCAGGTTGGGGATGAAGCCTTCGGAATCGAAGAGCAGCGCCAGGTCACCCTCCTCCCGCTCGCTGTGGCGGATCTCCGCCAGCACGCTGGTGTCCGCCGTGGCCTGGAACTGCACGAAGGCGTTGAGCACGTCCTGTTCCAGATCGTTGTTTTCGCGGAAGCCGTCGGTCTCGAAGTGGAACTGGCCCAAGCTCAGGGACCAGCGGTCCCAGATGGCGCCCACGGCCACGTCGTTGCCCCAGGTCTCGTTGCTGCCGTAGACGGCGGACCCCTGGATGTTGAGGCCGTTGCGATTGAAGAGGGGATTGAACTCGTTGAAGGACGTGACGGCGGGGCCTGCGCTGTCCAGCACGTACAGGTTGGCCTGGCCCAGCTGGGCCGGGATCGGGGTCATGTTCAGGGGCTGCAGTATCTGGGACTGCAACAGCTCGTTGACCCGGGCGATCTCGTAGCGGGGCAGACCGGCGTAGCTGTCGGACAACAGGCGGTGGCCCGAGTAGTCCCCGGGCGCACTGTTTATGGACGTCGAGGCCTCCCTTAAGGAAAGCTCCCCAAAGCCCAGGTCGGAGTAGATGCGTCCCTGGCTGGCGCTGCGGGCGGCCAGGTCCGCGTCCAGCAGCAGGCGGGAGCGGTACACCGCCCGGTTGTCGTTGAGATCGATGGCGGTGGAGATGCTCTGCAGGGCCCCCACCGGATCGTTGGTGGCCTGCTCCAGGAGGGCGGCGTAGAACCAGGGCGTAGGATCTTTGGGGTCCAGCTCCTGGGCCACGTCGAACTGGGACGCCGAGAGCGCCGACCGCCGCTCATCGAAGTAGGCCTTGCCCACGTAGCTGCGCAGCAGGGAGGTGGACGGGTTCAGGATTACGGCGTTCTCGATCTCGGCCCGGCCCGCCGCCAGGTTGCCGCGGCGGATGGTGGTGAGGCCCCGGCCCAGCCGGGGCAGCGGGTCATCGGGATTCAGCCGGATGGCCTCGTCGAAGGCCTCCGCCGCCGGGCGCAGTTGCACCTGGCGCAGGTGCACGAAGCCCAGCACCGTGCGGGCCAGTGCCAGCTCCGGGTCTGCCGCCACCGCGGCCCGGGCGCTCTGCTCGCTGCGCTGGACCTCGCCGGTGGCGAGCCACATCTCGGCCAGGCGCGCCTGCACCAGCGCGTTGCCGGGATGGGCGTCCGCGGCAGCCTGCAGGTCCTCGAGCGCGCCGGGCAGGTTGAAGCGGGCCTGCCGGGCGTAGGAGCGGGCCAAGCGGGCGGCAGCGGAGCCCGGCGCGGCGGCCACGGCCTGATCCGCCACCCGGAGAGCTTCGCCGGTGTCGTTCTGGGTCAGCGCGATGATCGACTGGCGGGCCAGCACCCCGCCGCTGCCGGGGGCGAGTACCAGCGCCTGCTGGAGATCGGCCTCGGCCCCGGCCACCTGGCCCACGCCCAGGCGCCGCTCGGCCCGGCCGATGTAGAACTCGACATCAGCCTGGCCCGCGGGCGGCTCAGCATCGGCCGCGGACAGGAGACCGGTGCTGATGGGAGGGAAGTACAGCGTCCAGACCACCGCGTCCCGGGGCCGCACCACCTTCTGCAGCACCGGTGCGCTGCCCGCTTTTGCCAGCACGCTCTCGCCGCTGCCTGCCGTGGCGGCGCCGCCTGGGTTCTGGACACTCACGCGGCCCTCGAAGACCAGTACGGTGGTGGAGTCGGCACTCACCTGCACCAGAAACTCGGTCCCCTCGATGCCCGCGTTCGCAAACGGCGTAATCACGCGCAACGCCCGGGGGTCGCGGCTGATGATGTGCACGGCGCCCTTCAGGATCTCGAGCCAGGTGCGCTTCTCGTCCTTCGGGGCCGCGAAGGTCACGACCGTGCCCTGGTCGAGCCGCACCACCGTCTGGTCCGGCAGCTGCAAAGCTGCCCGGCTGAACGCCCCGATCTCCAGAACGTCGCCCACGCAAAAGGTTTCGTTGAGGCCAACGCTGGACTGCTGGAAGCCGGAGATCCGGCGGGTGCTCAACGTGCCGTGGTAAGAAATGAGGCGCGCAGCCCAAGGCTCGCAGGTCGGTGCTGCCACCGAAGGTGGCGATTGGGCCTGCGCGAAACCACTCAAGGTCAGTGCGCTCAGAACGAGCAACCTGTGCAGGGAAGGGCGCGCAAGCACCATCGGTGACCGTCCACAGCCCCAAGAGGGCCCACGAGACCGTACTCCGTCCGGCGCGAATCCCCACGATTCCACGCCAGCATTTTCTTGTTTGTTCCTACTTGGGAACGCCGCTGAGTCTACTCAGGCCTGCCGCCACGCGCAATCTGCACGCCCCGGCCAAACCAGGCGTCACTTGGTCCCGATGCGGACGGCTCCGTTCTCGTAGCTGTCCGGTCCCCGCTCCCGGTACTGTGAACATAGCGCCACATAGAACTGCACGGCCCGGTCGTCCGGAGACTCGGTCAGCAGTGTGTCGAAAAGGTTTCCAGCACCAACCCAGTCGCCGCGCCGGAAGACGGCGAGTGCAGACTGAAAACGTTCGTACCGGGACAGCAAGGGCGCCGCGACAGAGCCCTCCAGCCCCAGCAGCTCGTGAATCACCAGCGGCGTGGTTTTCCCGGCCAGCAGGAAGGTCCCCAGCTCCCGCGTCACCAGGCCCGTTACATCGGCCAGCGTGTCGCCAGACACCAGAATGCGGGTGCCCAGCAGCTTGTTCAAACCCTCGACGCGGGAGGCGGTGTTCACGATGTCGCCGACGGCCCGGAAGTGCACGTGCTTCGCGCCGCCAATGTTGCCCAGGCGAATCGGCCCCGAGTGCAGGCCAATCCGCGTGGGCAACGGCTGGCGCCCAGGCACCTGATTAAAGCGCGTGACTGCCGCCGCAATCGCGAGGGCCCCGTGACACGCCCCGGCCCGCATCGCGGTGTTGGGCGTGGCGGCGGTCCAGATCGCCATCATCGAGTCACCCACCACGTCCGTCACAACGCCGCCGGCGTGCTCAACCTCGGCAAACAGCACCTCGTAGTAGTCGTTCATGAGCGCGGCCAGCTCGTCGGGTGTCAGTGTTTCAGCGAGCGACGTGTACTGCTCGCCGTCGGTGGCAAGGCAAGTGCCATGCAGGAGCTGCGCATTGGCTTTCAGGTCACCGAGATTCTGCATGAGGCGTTTCACGGCCTCAGCCGGCAGGTATGAGCCCAAGGCCTGCAGCACCATCTGCTTCTGGGTCTGGGTCTGGCGGTACTGGGCGAGCAGCCCGAGGAGCAGGGCGATGGGCAGCTGGATCACCAGTGGCACCATCAGCGGGAGCCAGGTGTTGGTAGTGTCGAACACCCACCAGGCCCAGAGTACGTACATCGGCACGGCCAGCAGGCAGAACGCCACGGCGGTCAGCGGGGCCAGAAGGCGACAGAAGACTCCGGTGAGCAGGCCCCAGAGCCCGAGCACCAACAACTGTGGGCCGAAGGTCAGCGGCTTCACCGCCGTGCCATCCAGCATGTTGGCGACGGCAGTCGCCGCGATTTCGACGCCACTCAGGTCGAGGCCGCTGGCGTCGGAGTACACCGAGTAGAAGCCGTCCTTCTGCTCCGGCTGAAACTGCTCCGAGAAGCCCACGAGCACGATCTTGCCGAACATTCCCAACGATTCACCGCGCAACGCCTGACTGTAGGGCACCGTGATGATCGACCGGGGCGGGCCGTAGTAGTTGAGATAGCGCGCCTCGGCGCCCTGGTACACCTCGAACAGCGAGCGCAGGCTGCCGGGTGCCAGGTCGGTGCTGGTCTTGAGTCGCAGGCCCCAGCGATTCTGGGTGGCGAAGGCCGCCTGGGGATTGTCGCGGAGGCAGGCCCGGGCGAGCCTTGCCAGCTCTACCACCCGGCGCGTCTCCAGCACGGATGCCTGCTCTCCGGGCAGCTCGCTGGCGATTACCGGGCACGCCCGGCGGAGATCCTGATACCAGCCGCCGGATTGCCGGAGCATCCAGGTCTGAAAGATGACGGTCGGAAAGGTCGGCACACCACCCGCACTGTCTTTGTAGGTCCAGAACTGGCTGACTTTTACCGGTACCACAGGCAGCGGAAACGGCGCCACGGCCAGCGCGCCCGCCGCCACCGCCTGAATGGGCGGCACCACCTGCTCGGCGGTGATAGCGAGGGTGCCATCTCGGGTGCTGCCCAGCGCAGACTTTTTGAGATAAGCCGTCAGCACCACATTGCGGGCTGACTTCAGCGCGGCGCCCAGGCGCTCATCGCCCGCTGGCTCATCCGGGTCATCAAAGAGCACGTCGAAGGCAATCACCAGCGCGCCTTCGGCAACCAGCCGGTCGATGAGTTCGGCATGAAAGGTTCGGGGCCACTTGGAGGGCTCATTGGGCAGCCCGAAGGCATCGCTCGAGACCTTGTCCAGACTAATGACGACCACCTCGGCCGGCGCGGGCCGCGGGCCGCGCAACTGGAACAGCGCGCCGAGCCCTGCGTCCTCCTCGAAACGGAGAGTGCCGGGAAGCGTGCCGGCGAGCATGCCGAGGGCAGCGGCTGCCACGCCAAAGAGCAGCCCCTGGAGCAGCCGTTGACGCATTAATCCGGTTCGTCCAGGACGGTGCGCAGACCGCGGATGTTCGTGATCGTGATTCGCCCGCGCCCGAGCTCGATCCAACCGCGCCGCCGCCAGTCCTGTAGATACTGGTTCACGATCTGGCGGGACACGCTCATGAAGCCGGCGAGGTCGGCCTGGGAAATGCGAAGAGTGACGATGCCCTGCGCCGTCGTGCCGTGTTCGCCCGCCAGCTTCAGTAGCCGTCGGGCGAGGCGCCCGTGCACGGACAGGAACGCCGCCTCCTCGATCAGCTCACTGGTCCAGCGCAACCGCTGGCAGAGCAGCGCGATCAGGTGGGCCGCGAGGGCTGGCTGCTGCCCGATCAGGGCCATCAGGTCACTACGACGCAGCACGAAGAGCTCGGTGTCGGCCAGTGCCTCG
>JBBQJK010000195.1:0-5293 GCA_038325835.1 Gammaproteobacteria bacterium | reverse complement strand
CCCCCCGGGAACCCGCATGGCGAGGGTGCCGCCGCGAATGCGAACAAGCCCTGCACGCTGCAGCCGGAAGGCTTTCTTCGCGGCCGCTTTTTCGGCGCCCTGAACTTCACGGCCGACTGGTCCGGCGGCAACCTCTACTGTGATGGCATGGAGCGGCCCGGTGGCGACGGCGTACGCCTCTTTTTTGCCAGGGCCCAGCCCGGCGGCGAGCGGGTTTCAGTCCTGGTAGGGATCGATGGCCGGCCCGCAGACCTGGTCGGGAAGGAACGGCCTGCCAACGTGACGGTCATCGACGAACAGGCCGGCCGGTTCTTCAGCTCGGGTGGCCCCGGCCGCTGCTGGGTCAGCATCACTTCGGTCGCGGCGCTGCCCCGGGCTGGCACTGTACCGGCGGGCTACCGGATAGACGGCCTGGTCTACTGCGTTGGCGCCCTGCCTTCCGTCGGTGACCGGACGTCGCTGACGCTCGGCGAACTGCAGTTTGCCGGGCGGGTCTCTGCGGATGAAGCGTAGCGGCAGACTGTCGGGCCTGACGGGGCTCGTCCTGTTCTGGCTCGCTACCGGGCTCAAGGCCGGCGTGGAGCCCGCCCACCTGGTGACGGGCTTTCCCCGCAGCCAGGCGGTGCTGGTCACGACCGGCCCGCGCTGCCTGCGGATCGACCTGTACGTCGCCAGCACAGAAGAGCAGCGCGCCCAGGGACTGATGTACGTCGAGGTGCTGCCTGAGTTCGAAGGCATGTACTTCGGCTATGGCGCCCCGGTGGAGATCGCCATGTGGATGAAAAACACGGTGCTCTCCCTCGACATGCTCTTCATCCGCGAGGACGGCGCGGTCGGTCAGATCGCCCGGAACACCAGGCCACAATCGACAGACAGGATTACGTCTAACGGTCCTGTGGTCGGGGTACTGGAACTGAGCGCCGGGTTTGCCCGCCGCTGGCGCGTGGAGCCGGGATCGCGCCTGCTTCTCTTTTAGGTGCCCGCGCGCCCGTCACGTGCCCGCGTTGGCAATACAGCGAATCTCCCAGCGCTGCTGATAACCCGCGGGATTGTCTTCGAGAAAGTCAAAGGGTCGTTGCTTCACCACCTCATGGCCCGTAGCACAGAGACGACGTTGCTTCAGCCAGGCCTCCAGCCACTGCATGCGGGCCGCAGCAGCAGCCGGATTGTCCTGGGGGAAATCCGCAGGGAAACTGACGTCGAAGTAAATCCGCTCGGGATGATCAAAGGGCTGGACCAGGCGACTGTAGCGATGGCGATCGAAATCCATACTCTTGTCGATGGCTTGGTCCATGCTCGCGCACCCGGCGGCCAGACAAACCAAAAGCACCACTTTCCGCACGGTCTACTCCCCGGGGCACTGCGCCGCACTGCGGGGATTGTTGCAGTCGTGCGGCTGCCAATCCACCCCGGGATTCCAGAGGGGGGAGCAGGTTCTGAAGGCCCAGGCCTCGCCCCTGTTACGTTGATGTGCAATCACGGTAAAGATCGGGTAAATTTAGCTCCAAGGTCCGCGCCATCTTCACGGGCCCTATGGAGCTGGCCCCGCCGCCGGACATTGGATTGCCGGTTGAGCGGAGCGAAGAAGCCGGCATGACGACAAGCAACGGAGGCGCTCCGGAACGCCTTGTGGGGGCCCCGGCGGGCCGATTAGCAGTCGAACAGCACGTGATCGAGCCGCAGAGCGCCGCGAAGAGCACCCAGAACAGAATCCATGGATAGCACGTTTAACACAGGCTTGGGCGGCGGTCGCAAAGCGACGGTCACCGGCATCATCATCGCCTTTCACGTGTTTCTGGTATGGGCGCTGCTGCAGAGTCTCAGCACCATCGTCGTTGACCGCCCGCCACCCATCATCAAGGCGGAGATCATCGAGGAAATCACTGATGAGGAGGCACCGCCGCCTCCGCCGCCGACCATAGAGGCCCCGCCCCCCTATGTCCCACCGCCGGATATCGTGATTGACCTCCCGGTGGATGCCCCGGTCAGCACCGGCGCCCTCGTGGTCACGAACAAGCCGGCGCCGCCGCCGCCGCCGCCCGTCGTCAAGCCGGGGATCAAGAAAGCCCCGGAGATTGACCCCAAGTACAAGAGGCGGTTCCAGCCGGAGTACCCGCCCACCTCCCGCCGTCTCGGCGAAGAAGGGTCCGTGGTTCTCCAGGTGCTCGTGGGCGCCGACGGCACGGTTAAGGACGGCAAAGTTCAGACGAGTAGCGGCTTCCCGCGCCTCGATGAAGCAGCACTCAAGCACGCCTTGCGGGCCTGGCGGTTTACGCCGGGTACGGAGGACGGCGCTCCAGTGACGGCATGGCACTCGGTCAAGGTAACATTCAAGATCGAGGGTTGATTTTCAAGCCGCGGGCAACCGGGGCACTATTCAAGGTAAGTGAGTCATGGCAGGCGAGAACATTCAACTGGCACAGAACGCAGAAACTGCAGCACCGGCCGATCCGGCGCTGGCGGCACCCGCATTGGATGGCACCATTCCCGTAGACACGGCGGTCGATCCGAACGCCCTGCCGGCCGACGTTTTAATGCCGGTCGACAGCAGTGCTCTCGACCTCACGGCGGTCGACGAGGGTGCGGTGGATACCAGCCTGAATGACGAAGTGGCGACCAACCCTTACGGCCTTGCTGCATTGTGGGCACAGGGCGACTTTGTGGCCCGGGGCACCCTCATCATCCTGGTGCTGATGTCCCTCTATTCCTGGATCATCATCTTCACCAAGCTCTGGGAGCAGCAGCGACTGCTCAAGCAGGCGAAGGAAGCCAGCCGGGATTTCTGGACCACCAACTCCCTGAGCGAGGGCCTGGGCAAGCTGACGGGCAAGGGCAATGTCTACCGGTCCATGGTGGAAAGCGGCATCAGCGCCAGCGAACACCATGAAGGCAAGCTCACCGAGAAGGTCCCGCTGGCGGACTGGATCAGCGGCAAGCTGCAGCAGAACGTCGATCGCATGACCAACGAGATGCAGGGTGGCCTGTCCTTCCTCGCCTCGGTAGGTTCCACGGCGCCGTTCGTCGGCCTCTTCGGCACGGTGTGGGGCATTTATCACGCCCTGATCGCCATCGGCGTCGCTGGGCAGGCCAGCATCGACAAGGTGGCAGGCCCCGTCGGCGAAGCGCTCATCATGACCGCCATCGGTCTGGCCGTGGCGGTGCCCGCGGTGCTGGGCTACAACTGGCTGCTGCGCCGTAACAAGGCCATTCTCGATCAGTTGCGCTACTTCACCAACGACCTCTATGCGACGTTGGTCAGTGCTGGCGGACAGCGGAAGTAGTTTCCGGAAAAACCTGGTAAGTCGGCAGGTCTGAGGGGAGTAGCACTATGGGTATGAAGGTTCCATCGGGAGACGGCGAAGGACAGGTCCTGTCGGCGATCAACACCACGCCGCTGGTTGACGTCATGCTCGTGCTGCTCATCATCTTCCTGATTACCATTCCGGTAATCACCAAGACGGTGACACTGGATCTTCCCAAGGCCACCAACATTTCGACGCTGACCAAGCCGGAGAACATCACTATCGCTGTCGACCAGCGCGGCAATGTCTACTGGAAGGATTCCCTCGTTCCAAACCAGCAGGCGCTTGCCGACCTCATTCGGGGCGCAGCAGTTGTCGTCCCCCAGCCTGAGGTTCATGTCCGGGGTGATCGAAACGTGCGTTACGAATACGTGGGCCGCGTAATCCTGCAGCTGCAGAAGGGTGGCATCCAGAAAGTTGGCTTCATTTCCGAGCCGGATCGCGGTATTCGCTAACAGGCACGCCGCCCGGACTCCCCAAGGAGAAGGTCAGAACAATGAGTATGTCGGTAGGTTCAGCGGGCGACGGCGAGCCGATGATGGAGATGAACACCACGCCGTTGATCGACGTGATGCTCGTGCTCATCATCATGCTCATCGTCACCCTGCCGGTCATGACCCACGCCGTGAAGCTGGACATGCCGCGGCCGGATAACGCCCCGCCCCCCATCCAGCCGGAGATGGTGACGGTCAAGATCGACTACGACGGGACAATCCTCTGGAACGACACCGCCGTGCCCAATCTCGCCACACTGGAGCGGTATTTCAAGGTCGAGGCCCAGAAGGTGCCACAACCCCAGGTGGCTATTCGTCCCGACGCCCGAGCCCGGTACGACACCGTTGCCCAGGTCCTCGCCAGCGCCCAGCGCAATCGCATAGAGAAGATGGGACTAATCGGTAACGAACAGTTCGAGTAGCTGCACTGCTTCCCCGGGGCTGGCCCTTAGTGCTGGCCCGGGTTCGTTGGATTAGCGTGCCATGTCGCGGTCCAGCGCAGTATTCAGGGCTCATTCAGTCAATCAGCAGAGCATCCCAGTCAGTCCTAATGCCTGGCATGCCCGAAATTCGGAGGAAATGATGGTGAAGCGGAGACGCCCGACGACGTTGCTGGCAGTGACTCTCCTTGCCTGCTTCGCCCTGGCAGCGACCCACTCTACGGAGTCCGCGGCCCAGAAGGCAGCGTCGTCTGCCAAACAGCCAAAGATGAATCCCGACGTTGTGAAGCCGCTCCAGGCAGCGGTGGAACTCGCCAATGCAGGGAAATTCGCCGAAGCTGAAGCTGAGTTGCAGAAGGCGGAAGCGGTGACTGGCAAGACGGCCTTTGAGCAGTTCAACGTCGACGAACTTTTTTGTTTTACGTCGCTGAAACAGGCCAGGTACGACCCGACGGCGAAGGCCTGCGCTAGCGGTCTGGCTTCCGGGCTTCTGCCGCCGGAGCAGGTCAACGACCGCCTGCGGCTGCTTTCCCAGGTCTATCTGCAGACCAAGCCGCGGGATCTGGCCAAGTCCGGGGAGTATGGCAAGCGCTGGCTGGAGGCCACGGGCAACCGGGATCCGATGATGCTCGGTCTCGTGGGCCAGGCCGCCTACTTCAGTGACAACTTCAGCGATGCCGTCACCTACATGAAGGAGGCGACAACGGTCAGCCTGGCTGCCGGCAAGAAGCCGGAGGAGAACTGGCTGCTGATCGTCCAGAGTTCCTACGCCAAACTGAAGAACAACGCCGGCATCCTGGAGGCCACCACTGAGCTCCTGCGCTACTACCCCGCCAAGGCCCAGTGGCAGACCCTGGCGCAGGACTTGCTGGCCCGGTCGGCAAACAAGGACCGTCAGATCCTTCAGGTCTACCGGCTTCTGTCCCAGGTTGATGCGCTGGACGGCGCCGATGATTATACGGAAGCAGCCACTGTAGCTATCCAGTCCGGATCACCCGGTGAGGCCCTGAAGTTCATGGAGAAGGGTTACTCCAGTGGGGTGCTTGAGAAGAGCGGC
>JBBQJK010000194.1:0-5313 GCA_038325835.1 Gammaproteobacteria bacterium | reverse complement strand
CACCCGCAGGGCCCACGCCCGGCACCTGCTGCCAAACCCCGAATCCCCCGCCAGGGACCGCGGAAAAGGTACCGGCCCTTAGTTATTTTATTTGTTTAGTTGTTGGTCTCACCAACTAAACAAATAAAATAACTAAGGTCCGGTACCTTTTCAGCGGTCCATGGCGTGGTATTCGGGGTTTGGCATCAGGTCCAGGGATTGGGCCATGCGGTTCGAGTAGTTGAAGAGGGCGACGACCTCGCTGATATCGAAGAGATCGGCATCGCCAAAGCCGACGTCCCGCAGCGCTTGCCGGTCGGCCTCGCTGATGGACTCCGGGGCCGTCGTCAGCCGGTGGGCAAAATCGAGCATGGCCCGCTGGCGGGGCGCCAGCGGCGCCACGCGGTAGTTGGTCACCAGCATCTCGCCCAGCTCTGGATCGCCGCTCAACTCCCGCACAGCGTGGCCGTGGGCAATCAGGCAGTAATAGCAGCGGTTGCAGCTCGACACGACCACCGCAATCATTTCCCGCTCGAGAATCGACAGCCCCGAGTCCTCCGAGAGCATCAGCTCGTTGTACAGGCTGATGAAGTTGCGCAGCCTCGCGGGCCGGAACGCGTAGGCTCGGAGCACGTTCGGCACGAGCCCAAGCTTCTCCTGGCACTTGCGGAAGTACTTCTGCAGGTCGGCATCCAGCGACGCCGTATCGGGCACGGGGAGCCGGGAAACATGGGGAGGCTGGGGCATGACGGTACCTGGTGCGGACTGATCCCGGGCGAAGCATACCCCCGCTTCCCTTCATCAGCAGCGCCCGCTAGGCTTCCGCGCCATGCCCGTCCGTTCCCTGTTCCCCACTCTCATCTACACCGCCCGCCTGCAGGGCGCTGGCACCGCCGCCCTCAACCGGGAACTGCTGAAGGAAACCCGCCAGATCCGCGCCCACGACGTGGCAGGCCGGAAGTGGTCGGCGCGGAGGTACCCCGGCGGCTACACGTCCTATGGCTCCCTCTGTCACCTGGAGAAGTTGTCCTCAACGTTCGCCACCCTGGAGCGCAGGTTGCGACGCCACGTTAACGCCTACGTTCGTGCCCTGGAACTGGATATGGAGGGCCGCTCCCTCGCCATGACGGACTGCTGGGTCAACGTGATGGGACGGCAAGTGGTGCACGGCCTGCACCTGCACACTCTGGCGACGATCAGCGGCACTTACTACGTGCAGACACCCCGGGGGTGCTCGGGACTGAAGGTGGAGGACCCCCGCCTCGACCGTTTCATGGCAGCCCCACCGAAGCGCACTGACGGCCGGGCCGAGAACCAGCCCTGGGTCACCATTCCGGCGCAGGCAGGGCACGTGGTGCTGTTCGAAAGCTGGCTGCGCCACGAAGTGCCGCCGAACCCGGCAGCCGGCGAGCGCGTGAGTATCAGCTTCAACTACAACTGGTTCTGACTATTCGGCTCGCTCCGGCAGCTAGAAGCCACCGAGCGAACTCCAGGGAACCTGCTGGGTGTCGTCCACCAGTCCGTCCCCATTGAGATCAATGGCGAGCTGTACCGTCTGCGCGGTCTGTACCGTCGCGCGGATGGTGGCGCTATTTGCCCCGGTGATCAGTACCTCGCCGGTGGCGGGATAGTCATCGCCAGTCGCCACCAGCGGACTCAGGGTGACAAAGTTCACGGCGCCCTCGAAGCGGGAGCCCTCAAGAGTGCCGGTACCGGAAATCCGCGTGAGGAGACTCGCCCCGGTAGCGTCCTCGACCGTCGACAGCGCGAAGTCCCGCAGAATCCAGGCGTCACTGCCCCGGCGGAAGCCAAACAGGCTGCCGGACTCCGCCGTCGCGCTGATCAGCGGTACCGTGAGGTCCAGATCGATATCGAGCGTGCCGTCCCCAATGAGCGTCCCGCCACCTGCGGTGATCGCCAGGTCCGTGAAGGCGACGGCCGCACCAAGGGCATAAACGTTATTCAGGATATCCCCGCTGAAGCTGGCGACGTCGAGGCGCATGCGCCCGTCGTAGACGGCGCCGTCGGCATCGTCGCAGTGACTGAAGGCGATGCTGATGCGGTCCCCGGGCGTCAGGGTAAACTCGCTGTTCAGGGACCCGGACAGGCGGACCGTCCCGCTCACCAGGCAGTCGAAGGTCTCAGGACCCACGCTGGCGGCCGGCTGGACCTGCTGGATCGTCGCCCGGCGACGCACCAGGGATTGCGCCAAGGATTGCGCCAAGGATTGCGCCAGGGCGTTCGAGCCGCCATCCGCCGAGAGGATGCCCCCGCCACCAACGACACCGCCAAAGGCCCCCGCGTCGAGACCCACGCTCACCACTTCCCGGGTGATCGTCGCCGCGTTCCCCGCCTCGATGACGGCGGGACTGTCAGGACGACGACCGGCGTCACCCCCACCGCCACCGCCACCGCAGGCACCGAGGCCAACCAGAATGGCGAACGTGGCCAGCGACCGGCCCGCACTCCGTAGCCACTGATCAGTAGTCATGAGAACCCCCGAGGTATCAGGACAGCCAGATCCGATATAGCACCACGAGGCCTGGAAGGCACCCGCCATTTCCAGAGGTTTCCTCAGGAAATCCGGCAGCCGGGTCAGTCTAGAGAAAACCCAGGGGATCCCGCCCAAATAGCCAGCGGTGCCCGCCGGCCAGCAGAACCAGGGCCACCAGCAGCCCAAGACCACCGCCAATCAGGCTGGGCCGATCGGTCGGCCAGCGGGCGCGGCCCCGCAGGATGGCGACGAAAGGCAGGAAGGACGTGGGACCCGCCAGCGCCTGCCACTGCTCCTCCCCCAGCGACGCGCGCCGCCGGTTCTCCACGGCGCCTATCCCGATCAGGGCAAAGGCGCCCAGCGAGCCGAAGAGCATCAGCCCCACCGCATGCCCATTGACTGGCAGATGGGCAAGACCCCAGAGGCCAAGACCCCAGAGAAGGGGATGCCGGGTGAAGGCCACGGCGCCAGGCGTGGCGGGATGAAAGGGCCGGGTGACGAAGTTGATGGACAAGGGATTGGGCGCCAGCGCCCCGGATCCCAGCAGGAACAGCGCCAGGGGCAAAAGCACCAGGGCAAGCCAGTAACTCCAGGTCCCCGCAAACCAGAGGGGGGCATAGGGCGCAAGCAGCGCTTCGCGAATCAACCAGGCAAACAAGGCCAGTGAGAGCAGGGAATAGACCCCGATAAAGCCGCCCTCGCCCAGCCGCGCCTGCAACCACCGGCGCACTGCGGGCAAGGTCGGGATGACGTGGGCGAGCAGAAAGACGGCGAGGACGGCGAGGAATCTGGGCATACGTTCGCGCCTAAAGGCGCTCCTACGGGCGCTCCTACGGGCGCGGCGGCGGCGTCCCCGACTGACGCACCAGATTCGTTGCCAGGGCAATCATCGATGCCACATCGCTCAGGTTGGCGGGCACGATCAGGGTGTTGCCGGCCTTGGCGAGATTGCCGAACTGGGCCACGTAGGCCTCGGCAACCCGCAGCTGCATGGCCTCATGGCCGCCCGTCTCCCGGAGCACCAGCGCGACCTTCTGCAGGCCCTCAGCCGTCGCCGTCGCGACCGCGAGGATTGCCTCAGCTTCGCCCTGGGCCTCGTTGATCTGCTGGCGCTGCTTCGCCTCGGACGCCTTGATCACCCGCTGCTTGTCGCCCTCTGCCTCATTGATCTTGGCATCCCGCTCGCCCTCGGAGGTGAGCACGACGGCGCGCTTTTCCCGCTCCGCCCGCATCTGCTTCTCCATGGCGCTGAGCACGTCCCGGGGTGGGTTGATGTTCTTGATTTCGTACCGGAGCACCTTCACGCCCCAGGCCTCGGAGGCCTTGTCGAGCTCGATGACCACATTGGAATTGATCGCGCCCCGCTCCTCAAAGGTGCGATCCAGGTCGATCTTGCCGATCTCGCTGCGGAGCGTGGTCTGGGCCAGCTGCATGATGGCGAAGATGTAGTCGGTAATGCCGTAGCTCGTGCGCTGGGGATCAAGAATCCGCAGGTACAGAACGCCATCCACCCCCACCTGTACGTTGTCCTTGGTAATACAGGTCTGCTCGGGGATGTCGAGCGCCTGTTCCTTCAGGCTGTGCCGGTAGGCAATCCGCTCGACGAAGGGCACCAGAATGTGGAAACCCGCCTGGAGGACCCGGCTGAACTTGCCGAGGTACTCCACCACAAAGGCGCTCTGCTGGGGCACCACGATAGCCGTCTTGGCGAGGATGATGATGACAACAATGGCAACGGCGATGGCGACGGCAAATCCGTTCACGGCAATTCCTCTTCTACTAAATCAGTTCAGGGCTTCGACGCTGAGGGTGATGCCATCGACAGCGAGGATGCGCACCTTGGCCCCCGGTTCGATGGGCACCCGACCCACGTTCCTGGCCGTCCAGGTGGACCCGCGCAACTCCACCCGACAGGTCCCGTCCACAGGGAGGCCCACCGGCACTGCCAGGTGCTCGAGCAGCATGTCGTTGGCCATGTCCGGGACATCCCGGCGCAGCACGCGGTAGACCCGCTTGCGAAAGAAGAGCATGGAGACCAGGGATAGTCCGGAAAAAATCAGCCACTGGCCCCACTCCGGGAGCGCGGGGAATGCCATAGCCAGAAGGCCCGTGATGATCGCCGCGACGCCCAGGAAGACGAGGAAGAAATCGGCCTCGATAATGAACAGCTCGGCGCCCAGCAAGAGTATTCCGATAACCAGCCAGCCCCACCAGACCATGGCGCCTCCCTACTTGAACCCGAACCCGAACCCGAAAGCCACGACTCTTATAGCCGATGTGCACTGCTCAAACGAGCGTCGCCGGCGGTGCGGTCTGAAAGACGCGGCCCATGAACTCGCTGAGGTCCTGCGTCACCTCGGCTGCCGTCTCCGGACCGACCCCCGCCAGGGTCTTGGCGAGCTGCATCTTGAACTCCAGCTGCATCTGGCGGCCGATCTGGATGCGCTGGGCCTGGGGTGACCCGGCGCCGTGCATGGATTCCGTGAGATAGCCCACGGCATTCCGGCCCAGCGTCATGTTTTCGATGAGCCGCAGAATGCGCATCCGGTCCTCGGTGGGGATATCAGCCCGGCCCTGCAGGTACTTGCGGATCAGTGCGCCGACCTCCGGGTGCTTCAGATCCTGCTCCGACGGCAGCGTCACCATGAGACCACCCGCCAGATCCTGGGCCAGGCGGCTGATCTCGTAGGGGAAGCGGGTGACGTGGTGCTTGCAGACGTTCGCGATCATGTCATCGCAGATGTAGACGCCAGACTTGAGCGGCACCGCCTGATAACTGGAGGCAATGCCCGTGGCATAAATCGTTTCATTGAGGTGCGTCATCTCCACGAGCTTGTCCT
>JBBQJK010000193.1:0-5341 GCA_038325835.1 Gammaproteobacteria bacterium | reverse complement strand
CAGCTCACGGTGATAGGAGCAGCGCTGCTTACCGTGGGCTTCTGGTTCAGCCGACGCCCCTGGTACCGGACGCGGGTGGTGATCCCGGCTTCCGCACTGATCGCCGCGGTGGGCGCCTACTGGACGATAGCCAGAGTGCTGGGCTGAGTCAGACTCACGGGCGCGTCAGCCGACGTCCGCACTCAGATCCGGGTCTTTTTCCCGGGCTTCCTGTCGACCCTTGCCGCTGATGCGCGCTTCCGCATCTTCCAGCAGGCCTGGCTCCTCCGCCAGCACTGACGGAATCTCTGAGGCCAGAGTCCACGATACCGTGAGATAGCGGGCAAGCTGGGAACGGGGATGGTGAATCGCCAAGTCGCGAACCCGCTGCGCAATGCGTTCGGCAAAGGCGGCCACCCGCTCTTCTTCCGCGCCACCGATCATGACGGCAAACCGGTCGTGCCCGACACGGGCGCAGTAGTCAGCAGCGCGCTGCAGGGAATTGGCGATGGCGTGCGCGACCTTGCGCAGGCAGGCCTCCGTGGCATGGCGCCCGAACAGACTGTGGTAGCTCTCCAGTGCATCGATCCGGAAGACGATGATGCTCAAGCGCTGCTGTTCGCGCCGCGCGACCGACCAGTCGCGCAACAGTACTTCGAGCAGCGCGTTCCGGCCGGGAATACCCGTCACGGCGTCTGTGCGTTCGTCCCGCAGGCTGCGAGCCCAGACGTCAGTGGCCGTGAACACGCCCGTCCCGGCCATCTGGGGCGTGGTCTTCCCGGCCCCGGGTTCCGTGGCGCCAGGGGTTGCCCCGTCGCTGCCAGGAACTGCGGTCAACAGCCAGTAACTGGCTTTGCCGGGTTGATCATAAAGCGGTGCGGGACGGAGCTCCACGGTACCGCCCCGGGAAGTCCGGGGCCGCCAGGGATCCGGCGATGCCGGATCGAACGCGCCATCGGCGAGGCTGTCGGTCGAGCGACCGATCAGTTCATTGGGGTGCAGACCGAGGGCCCGGCCGACGGCGGCATTGGCATAGAGGACCTGCCGGTCCCGGTGCTGCGCATCGATAATCAGGGCCGGCGCGGCCACCGCGTCCAGAGCCTGGCGCAGCAGATGTCGATTTAACTTTTTCAATGAGTTAGAAGTCATATCTCAACTTTATGAGATACGTCACCGCGGACCCCTCCGCGGCTGCGCACCACCCGGACGAGAATCCTAGCCTTAGGTAAAGCGGGGTTCTGTGAAGGTGGTCACTGACCGGAGCAGAAGCCGGCCCCTCTGTTCAATGGGCCGCCAGCAACCCTGTGACCAGGCGCTGCACGTCGGCCATCCCGGAACCCAGCGAGGCGGTAATCTCCGCGTGGATGGACTCCCCACCCGGGTTGCGGCCTGCCGCCCTGTTCACCACCACGCAGCAGATGGCGTAAGCGATATTCAGTTCCCGGGCCAGGCCGGCCTCGGGCATGGCCGTCATGCCCACCACGTCGCAGCCATCCCGCTCCAGGCGGTCAATCTCAGCCGCCGTCTCCAGGCGCGGGCCCTGGGTGGCGGCATACGTGCCGGTCGGCACCAGATCCAGCGCGGCCGCCTTGGCGGCTGCCAGCAGCCGGTCACGCAGGGACTGACTGAACGGCAGAGTGAAATCCACATGTTGCAGGGGAAACACATCGTCGCCGGTGTAGGTTTGCTCGCGCCCCCAGGTGTAGTCGATCAGCTGATCCGGAATGACCAGTCGCCCGGGAGTCGCTGCCGGCGTGATGCCGCCAACAGCGTTGATGCCCAGTACCTGCTCCACACCGAGTTCCCGGAAGGCCCACAGGTTGGCCCGATAGTTGATCCGGTGGGGTGGAATCGTCGGGCCAGCGGGTGTGCCATGGCGGGCCAGAAACAGAACCTCAGCGGGGCCAAAGCGATAGCGCTGCAGCGGAGCCGACACGGAGCCCCAGCGCCCGGGTTCCAGCTCAAGGACTTCGCCGGCGCCAAAGAGCTGCGCCGTACCCGTCCCACCGATGACGCCCAGGCGAAGCATCGGTCGTTCACGCGCCCCCAGCGGCACCAGGCACTCCCCAGATATCAGGCAGGTGCCGCCAGTGTCCCTGATAGTCCATCCCGCACCCGAACACGTATTCGTCGCCGACTTCGAGACCCACCAGATCCGGCATTGGTCCGAACTGCGCCCGACCGTGTCGCTTGTGCACCAGCACCAGTGTGGTGATGCGACGGGCACCCGCCTGCTGGCAGTGACGGATCAGGAACTCCAGAGTGACGCCCTCGTCGTAGATGTCATCCACGAGGATGACATGCCGGTCCCGGAGCGTGGCACGGGGCTGGGCCAGCCACTGGGGTAGGCCGCCCCGTGTGGCGTCGCCGTAGCGCCCAACCCGGCAGGTGTCCAGGATGAAGTCCCCCTGGAGCTGGCTGGCCAGGCGCGCGAGGGGCAGCAGGCCCCCGAGCAACACGCCCATCAGGACGCAGGTGTCGCGGTCAAGCAGAGGCTGAGTGGCTGCCGCAAGACGCCCGAAGGCCGCATCAACCTCGCCCCGTGCTACCAGCAGGTGCGCGCCAGGTACTGTGGGGTTCATCAGCTGAGGGACAGTCCTGGGGGTGCCTGGGCCCGGTCCAGAGCGGCCACGGCCTGCTGCCAGGGAAGCGACCCGCGAAAACCGTCGTCGGCGACGGGCCGTCGACGCAACGTGATGAGGCGGGCCTGGCTGACAACCTGGCCCGCTGGATTGCTGTCGTGCTTCAGGGCATCGAGAGTGGCGTCGGCCGCGTCGGGATCGTTGCAGATCAGGGCCATGTCAGCCCCGGCACCGAGTGCGCGCCGGGCCCGTTCCGGCATGTCGCCTTCGCTCACGAGCGCCTTCATGCTGAGGTCATCGGAAAAAATCACTCCGCCAAAACCAAAGTCGCCACGCAATGCCGTCCGGAGCCAATAGGGTGAAAGGCTCGCCACGTCATCATCCACCTGCGGGTAGCGCACATGGGCGATCATGATGCCATTCACGCCCTGACGAATGAGTCGTCCGTAGGGGAGCAGATCGTCATAGAGCTCCGGCAACGTGCGGTGATCCACCGGCAGGTCCAGGTGAGAATCAGCGACGACATAGCCGTGACCCGGAAAGTGCTTGGCGACCGCAATCATCCCGGCCTTGTGCATTCCGAGGACGTAAGCGGAGGCGAGTTCGGCCACGATCTCCGGGTCCCGGTGAAAAGAGCGGTCGCCGATAACTTCACTTAAACCATAGTCCAGATCAACCACGGGTGCGAAGCTGAAGTCCACGCCGGTATCCAGCACCTCGGCAGCCATCAGCCAGCCGCAGGTCTGGGCCAGTCGACGCCCCGCTGCGTTGTCGAGATCGTACTGGTGCCCCAGCCAGCGCAGCGGCGGCAGGCGGTAGAACCCGGTGCGGAAACGCTGGACCCGCCCCCCCTCCTGATCCACAGCGACCAGGAGCGGAGGGGCCCGAATGCTACGGATTTCAGCCACCAGCTCCCGGACCTGGGCAAGGTCCTGGAAATTGCGGCTAAAGAGAATAACGGCGCCCACCAGGGGCTCCCGGAGCCGGACCCTTTCAGCGGGCGTGAGCGCCAGGCCGTGAACATCCACCATCAGTGGCCCGAGGGTCATCGCCAGTCCGTTGCGTCAGGGAACCAGGTTTACGAGTGTGCCCGGCAGGACAGCGTCGAACAGCCAGCACACGTCGGCGTTACGCATTCTGATACATCCGTGGGAGAAGGGCACGCCCATCGGTTCCTGATCCGGTGTGCCGTGAATGTAGATGTAGCGTCGCATCGTGTCCACGCTGCCCAGGCGGTTTCTGCCGGGCTCCAGGCCGGAGAGCCAGAGGACACGGCTCAGTATCCAGTCACGGCCGGGCGCCTGCCGCCGCAACTCCGGCGAGTACACCACGCCCGTAGGCCTGCGACCCCGGAGCACGGCGCCCACTGGCAGATGGCCGCCGATCCTGGCGCGAATGACGTGGCGACCACGGGGCGTGCAGAGGCTACCCTGCTGCTCCCCAGGTCCATAGCGCGACGTGGAAACGAAGAACTCCTGCTCAACGCGCCCCTGACGGGTGACGTGCAGCGTCTGCCGCGTAAGGCTGACCGAGAGTTCCACGGGCGACACCACCATCGCTGTCAGGCGCGCTCGAAGACCGCCATGGACTCCACATGGCTGGTGTGGGGAAACATGTCCATCACGCCCGCGCTGATGAGGCGGTAGCCGTGTTCCCGCACGAGGAGCCCGGCATCCCGGGCCAGTGTTCCCGGGTGGCAGGACACGTAGACGATCCGCCGCGCCGCCAGCTTGGCCAGCGCCGGCAGCAGCTCGACTGCCCCGGTCCGCGGCGGATCGAGCAGCACCAGATCGAACCGCTCCCGCGTCCACGCGCCCTCGACCCCTGCACCAGAGAGGTCTGCCTCGACAAAGCGCACGCTGGCCAGCCCGGCAAGCGTCGCGTTGTACTGGCCCCGACGAATCATGGCCCCCGCACCTTCAAGCCCCTGCAGCTCGCCGGCTTGCCGGGCCAGCGGGAGCGTGAAATTGCCAATGCCGCAGTAGAGATCCAGGACACGATCGGCAGATGTGGGTGCAAGCAGGCGGATTGCCTGATCTACCATCTGCCGGTTTACCTCACCGTGCACCTGGATGAAATCGGTGGGCCCAAAGGTGAGAGACAGATCATGGGCCGGGAGCCGGTAGTGCAGATCTTCCTCAGGCTCTTCCGGATGGAGCGAAACTACCGACTCCGGGTTCCCTGGCTGCAGGTAGATCCTCACCGCCTCGCTCGCCGCGAACTGCGCCAGCTGCTCCAGATCCGCAGCGGTTGGCGTGTCCAGCACACGAAACACGAGCGCCGTGGCGTTGTCAGCCACAGTGGCTTCCACCTGGGGTAGTCGGGCCCGGATCGACAGTGCACCGATCAGTCTCGACAAGGGTTCGATCAGCCGGCTGATGGCAGGCTCTGCGGTAGCACAGGACAGCATGTCTACCACCCAGGGCTTTTCGTGCTCCCGAAAACCGACCAGCACCCGCCCCTTGCGTTCGACATGGCGGACCGCGAGACGCGCCCTGCGCCGATAACCCCACACGGCGCCGCGAATGGGGGGCAGGACTGCAGCCGGCTGTACAGCGCCGAGTCGCGCGAGGCTCTCGAGCAGGGTCGTCTGCTTCATCGCCAGTTGCGCGTCAGGAGAAAGGTGCTGGAGCGAGCAGCCGCCGCACCGGCCAAAGTAGTCGCAGGCAGGCACTACCCGGTCCGGCGAGGGGCGGCGAACCTCGACGAGGATACCTTCGTCGTAATTTCGCCGGCGCCGCTGCCGCTGAAAGGTGACCTCCTCGCCTGTCAGTGCTCCC
>JBBQJK010000192.1:0-5346 GCA_038325835.1 Gammaproteobacteria bacterium | reverse complement strand
ACCGGCGAAGTCGCTGCGTCCATGCTCCGGGATGTGGGGTGCCGTTACGTGATCACGGGCCACTCCGAACGGCGTGCACTGTTCGGGGATACCGATGAGCGGGTGGCTGGCAAGGTTCTGGCCGCGCTCCGGGCCGGACTTTCTCCAATCCTGTGTGTTGGCGAGACTCGGTCTGAGCGGGATGCCGGGCACACTCTCGCCGTGGTCCGCCGGCAACTGGACGTGGTTCTGGCGGCGCTGGAATCGGAAGGGGTATCGGCGTCTGAGCGCCAGTTGATTTCAGTCGCCTACGAGCCCGTCTGGGCGATTGGCACGGGCCTGACCCCGACACCCGCCGAAGCCCAGGCCGTCCATGCCGACATCCGGGCCACTGTCGGGCGACGCGATGCTACAATGGCACACCACCTCCGGGTCCTGTACGGGGGCAGCGTCAAGGCGTCCAATGCGAAGGACCTCTTCGCGATGCAAGATATCGATGGCGGGCTGATCGGCGGCGCAGCGCTGCTGGCCGGCGAGTTTGTGAGCATTTGCAAGGCGGCGGCAAGCTGATGACGACACTACATACCCTGGTGCTGGTTGTTCATGTACTCATCGCAGTCAGCATAGTGGCTCTGGTTCTGCTTCAGCGCGGGAAGGGCGCCGATGCCGGGGCAGGTTTTGGAGCGGGTGCCTCTGGCACTGTTTTCGGCGCGCGCGGCTCGGCGAACTTTCTGTCCCGGTCCACAGGTGTGCTGGCCTTGTTCTTCTTTTGCACGAGCCTCGGGCTTGCCTACCTCGGAACGCAACGTGAGGCGCCGAAGAGCCTGCTGGATGCCGCTCCGCCAGTGCAGGTCCAGGGAGAGCCGACACTCGCCCCGATACCGGGGACGCTGCCAGCCTCCGCAGGCGTTCCGGCACTGCCGTCGGCTGCCCCTACTGCGACACCGCAGTCCGCAATGCCCGCGTTGCCAGCTGAGCCGGGCAAGCCAGCTGAGTCAGGCAAGCCAGCTGAGTCAGGCAAGTAAGCGGCTTCGGGAAGATAGTGATTGCCGACGTGGTGGAATTGGTAGACACACCGTCTTGAGGGGGCGGCGGCGCAAGCTGTGTGAGTTCGAGTCTCACCGTCGGCACCAATGTAGCGAGACTAAAGATTTCTTGAGTGACTGCGACGTTTGGGCGTCGCCAGACTTTAGAGGGTTGAAGGAGCGCCCGTGCTGACCAACTACGTTCCGGTACTGGTCTACCTTTGTGTGGCGTTGGGTATCGGCCTGGTTTTGCTCGGCCTTGGCTTCCTCATCGGCCGGGGGAGCAAGTACCCGGAAAAGCTCTCGCCCTATGAATGCGGCTTCGAACCCTTCGAAGACAGTCGCATGAAGTTCGATGTTCGTTATTACCTCGTTGCCATTCTGTTCATCGTTTTTGACCTAGAAATTGCCTTTCTCTTCCCCTGGGCAGTCACCCTCGATGAGATCGGGTTGACAGGGATTCTGGCCATGGGCGTCTTCCTCGCCATTCTCGTGGTCGGTTTTATGTATGAATGGAAGAAGGGGGCCCTGGAGTGGGACTAGAAACGCACTTTGGTGAGCCCCAGCCGGATATTCTCCAGCAGCGCGGTTTTGTCGTCACGAAGCTGGACGATCTCATCAACTGGGCCCGCACCGGCTCTCTCTGGCCCATGACCTTCGGTCTGGCCTGCTGTGCCGTCGAGATGATGCATGCCGGCGCCGCCCGTTACGATCTGGATCGCTTTGGCGTCATCTTTCGTCCCAGCCCGCGCCAGTCCGACGTCATGATTGTCGCCGGGACCCTGACCAACAAGATGGCGCCGGCTCTGCGCAAGGTCTATGACCAGATGGCGGAGCCACGTTGGGTGATCTCCATGGGTTCCTGCGCCAACGGCGGAGGCTACTACCACTATTCCTATGCGGTGGTTCGGGGTTGTGACCGGATCGTCCCCGTGGATGTCTATGTACCTGGTTGCCCGCCGACGGCCGAGGCCCTGCTCTACGGCATCATCCAGCTGCAGAACAAGATCCGCCGCACGAATACGATTGCCCGATGACTGCCCGGCAGACCAGTCCCCGCCAGGAGGCGCTCGCTGGCAGTATTGCTGAGCGGTTCGGGAGCAGCATCGTCCGGATCACCTCCCGCTGCGGCGAACTGGGCTACGAGGTCGCTCCTGCCGACTTACTGGCGGTCGCGCGCACCCTGCGTGAAGATTTCGCCTTCGAGATGCTGATTGACCTGTGCGGCGTTGACTATCTGACTCATGGCCGCGACGAATGGGAAACTCATGAAGCCACCAGTGGTGGCTTTAGTCGAGCCGCGGAGCAGGAGACCATACTGGCCGATCCCGGCCAGCAGTTCGAGGCGCGACGTTTCGCCGTGGTTTACCACCTGCTGTCCGTCAGCGGCAACCTGCGCCTGCGCCTTACTGTGTTCACTGGCGTGGATAACCCGCCGGTGATTCCCTCAATCATCAGCGTCTGGGCCGCAGCTAACTGGTATGAGCGCGAGGCCTTTGACCTGTTCGGCATTCTCTTTGATGGGCATCCGGATCTGCGCCGCCTGTTGACTGACTATGGGTTTATCGGACATCCGTTCCGCAAGGACTTTCCACTGTCCGGAAACCTGGAGGTTCGCTACGACCCGGAGCAGCGGCGGGTGATCTACCAGCCTGTCACTATCGAGCCCCGGACGCTGGTTCCCCGGGTGATTCGTGACGATAACCGCTATGCACCGGATCTGAAGGACGGGCATGGCTGAGTTCCAGAATTTCACCCTCAACTTCGGTCCCCAGCATCCGGCCGCGCACGGTGTTTTGCGCCTGGTGCTGGAGATGGATGGCGAGACCGTTCAGAAGGCCGATCCGCATATCGGCCTGCTGCATCGGGGAACGGAGAAGCTCGCCGAGAGCAAGCCCTTTAACCAGAGCATCGGCTACATGGATCGGCTGGACTACGTATCCATGATGTGCAACGAGCACGGCTATGTGTTAGCCATCGAGAAGCTCCTCGGCATTCAGGTTCCCAGGCGCGCTCAGTACATTCGCGTCATGTTTGATGAGGTCACGCGGATTCTCAATCACCTGATGTGGCTGGGAGCCCACGGGCTCGATATCGGCGCGATGACGGTGTTTCTGTACTGCTTCCGGGAGCGCGAGGACCTCATGGACTGCTACGAGGCTGTCTCAGGCACGCGAATGCACGCCACCTACTACCGGCCCGGCGGCGTGTACCGCGACCTTCCCGACAACATGCCCAGGTTTCACTCCTCAGAGTTTCGTTCCAAAAAGGAGGTAAAGCGGCTCAACGCTGCCCGCGAAGGGTCTCTCCTCGATTTCCTCGAGGACTTCACGAGACGCTTCCCGAAGTGCGTGGACGATTACGAGACACTGCTGACTGATAACCGGATCTGGAAGCAGCGGACAGTGAATATCGGTGTTGTGAGTCCTGAGCGCGCGCTGCAGCTCGGATTCACGGGCCCCATGCTCCGCGGTTCCGGCGTGGAGTGGGACTTGCGCAAGAAGCAGCCGTACGAGGTATACACGGAGCTTAAGTTCGATATTCCGGTCGGCGTAAACGGTGATTGCTACGATCGCTATCTTGTCCGGATCGAGGAGCTGCGGGAGGCTAACCGCATTGTTGGCCAGTGCATCGACTGGCTGCGACACAACCCCGGGCCGGTCATGCTGGACGACCGGAAGTTCGCCCCGCCCAGTCGCGAGGCCATGAAGGACGACATGGAGTCCCTTATCCACCACTTCAAGCTTTTCACAGAGGGCTACACGGTGCCGGCCGGCGAGGCTTATGCGGCCGTTGAGCACCCGAAGGGAGAGTTTGGCGTTTACCTTGTGTCCGATGGGGCCAACAAGCCCTATCGGCTGAAAGTGCGGGCCCCCGGGTTCGCCCACCTCTCTGCTATGGCGGAAATGGTGGAGGGCCACATGCTGGCCGACGTGGTTGCCGTAATTGGCACGCAGGACATCGTCTTTGGCGAGATTGACCGCTGATGGAAGAACCTGCCAACGCCGGAGCCGGTCTCTCTCCGCACCTGCGAGCCGAGATTGATCGCTGGATTGCACGTTTTCCTGCCGGCAGGCAGCGGTCGGCCGTTATCGCGGCGTTGCACGCTGCCCAGCACGAAAACAACGGGTACCTGACCCGGGAATTGATGGAGGCAGTTGGCGCCTACCTCGGCTTGCCACCGATCCAGGTATTCGAAGTCGCCTCGTTCTATTCAATGTTCGAAACCAAGCCAGTGGGGCGGCACAGCATCTCGGTGTGTACCAATATCTCCTGCATGCTTTGTGGGGGCGAAAAGATTCTGGCGCATGTCGAGAAGCGCCTCGGCATAAAGGTGGGAGAAAGTACTCCGGATGGCCGCTTCTACCTCAAGAAGGAAGAAGAGTGCCTGGCGGCTTGCTGCGGGGCCCCGATGATGATGGTCGATCACAAGTACTACGAGAACCTGACACCAGCGCGGGTCGACGATATTCTGAACGGCATTGGCTCCTTGGCCGAGCAGACGGGAGCGCATTCCCATGACTGAGGCGCGTCGCTACGAGCATAACCTCGTCTGTTTCCAGACGCTCGGTAAAGACCAGCCCGCCAGTCTCAAGACTTACAGGGCGATTGGCGGCTACGAAATCTGGGAGAAAATCCTTGCCGGCGGCATGACCCGGGAGCAGGTCATCGAGGGCGTCAAGGCGTCAGGGCTGCGTGGCCGAGGGGGCGCGGGTTTCCCCACTGGCGTGAAGTGGAGCTTCATGCCCAAGGACGCTGCCGGACAGAAGTACGTGGTCTGTAATTCAGACGAAAGCGAGCCGGGCACCTGCCACGACCGGGAGATCTTGCGCTACAACCCGCATGCCGTTATCGAAGGCATGGCCATCGGCGCTTTCGCCATGGGTGCCACCGTGGGCTACAACTACATCCGCGGGGAGTTTCTCGATGAGCCGGTGCCGGTCTTCGACGAGGCACTGAGGGAAGCCTATGCGGCCGGTCTCCTCGGCCGGAATATCCGCGGCTCCGGCCTGGACTTCGACCTGCACACCTTCGTTGGTGCCGGCGCCTATATCTGTGGCGAGGAAACGGGCTTGCTGGAGTCCCTCGAGGGCAAGCCGGGCAAGCCGCGCTTCAAGCCACCATTCCCCGCCGCCTTTGGCCTCTATGGACGTCCTACCACGATCAACAACACGCAATCCTTTGCGTCAGTTCCTGCAATCCTGCGCCGTGGCCCCAAGTGGTTTGCGGATCTCGGTCCGGAGGGGTCGGGAGGAACGGCCCTGTTTTCGGTCTCCGGGCACGTGGAGAAGCCGGGTAATTTCGAATTGCCGCTCGGTATCCCGTTCCGCGATCTCCTTGA
>JBBQJK010000191.1:0-5366 GCA_038325835.1 Gammaproteobacteria bacterium | reverse complement strand
CCAAGCTGAATCGCGCTGTGCCACTCGCCGCCCCGCGCGTTCAGCCAGGTCCGCTTGTGGTCGCCCCGGAGCAGAGCCTCGAGCGCGCCGGAGCCGTTGGCGGCGAGTCCCAGATCGAAGCGGACGAAGTCCGGCCCCCAGGACTTCTCGACCGGGGTGATCTCCAGGATCCGCGCGTCGGGCGGGCCCCGAAGGGTGTAGCCCACCCGCTCGAAGTCGCCCAGGGCGAAGATCCGGCCGGTGTCTTGGATGATCTTTGCCCGGGTGACGGCCTGCCCCGGGACCACACTCTGCAGCTGGCTGCGCACGTACTCGGGATTCACCCGCTTCAGCCCCTTCACCTTCACCTGCGCCAGCCGGACCGGGGCGTTGCCTTCCCGGTTCAGCGCCTGGCGCCAGGCCCGGTACTCGGCTTCGGGCAAGGCGAGGCGGCGGAGCTGGTCGGTCTGGGCGAGCGCGGCGGCCCGGCCCAGCGGCACGGCGTCCGGCACCCGGTCGAAGGCGGCGGAGCCGATGTCGCCCATGGGCACCACGATGCTCACGTCCCGGTCGGTGAGACTGGCGACCTGCGCCTTCTGGTTGGCGTCGATCATCACGTCCAGGGAACGGCTGGCCAGGGAGGTGGCGGCCGCCAGGTCCTCGAGCTTCGGCGGCGTGGAGGCCAGCGACACCGCGATGACGACGTCCGCGCAGAGGCCGCGGGCGATGTCCACCGGCAGGTTGCGCATCATCCCGCCGTCGGACAGCACCTGGCCGTTGAGCACCACCGGCGAGAAGGCGCCCGGCACGGCCATGCTGGCGCGCATGGCCACCGAGAGATCACCCGAGCCCAGGACCACCATCTCTCCCGCCAGCATGTCCGTGGCCACCGCCCGGAACGGAATCGGCAGGTCGTCAAAATCCTTGGTGTACCGGGCGTCGGCGACGAGCCCGCGGATCACATCCTCGATGTCCTGGGTCTTCAAAAGCCCGCCGGGGACCTTCAGCGTGCCGCCTTTGAGGCCGATGTCCAGGCTGTTGGTGTAGGTGATGCCGGCCAGCTTCTTCTCGATGGGCGTCCGGTCCCGCAGGCCCTCGGAACCCACCGTGCGGGACCAGTTGATGGCGAGGACGGTCTCCTCGATCTCCGCCGGCGGCATGCCCGACGCAAAGGTGCCACCCACCAGCGCGCCCATGCTGGTGCCGGTCACGCAGTCCACGGGAATGTGCAATTCGTCCAGCACCTTCAGCACGCCGATGTGGGCCGCGCCCTTCGCGCCGCCGCCACCCAGGACGAGGCCGATGCGGGGGCGGGCACCGGGTTCCTGTACCGCGCGGTCCGCGCCAACAACCGGGAGCGGAAGCAGCAGGCTGGCCACCAGCAGACCTGAACCCATCCGCAAGGACTTTACGGCAGCAATGTTCATGACCGAACTCAGGGGACGACCTCAGACCGCGCGAGACGCCCGGCGGGTGCGCTGTCCGGGTGGACGCTCTGCGGGCGCCACCGTGAATCGCATGCCAATGGCCGCCAGGACCCTGCGCAGCGTCCTGAACCCCGGATTGCCCTGTTTCGACAGGGTTCGATACAGCTGTGCCGTGGCCGGAAGTCCACCCAGCGTCTCAACGAGCACTTCCTCATTGGTCCGCAGTGTTCTCATGTGCTTCATCGGCCCTTCTCGAAGTCCTTCAGGTAACGAATAGCCAGGGGAATGTCCCGACCCTGGGACTTTTTCCGGCCTGCCAGCAACAGTACCACCAGATCCCTTTCAGGCAGGCTGTAGTCCACCCGATAGAATACGTACAGGCACTGGCTTCTCCAGTCTGGAGAGCCACTATCCCAAAGCCTGCTGGTTCGGTCAGCGTAAGTTTCCGTGGATTTCGCCTGGATACACGGACCCGTTGCACCCGGGCGGCGGCCAGAATTCAGGGCCATCATGCCGGCCAGCGCCTTGAGGATCAGCAGGACGGCGATATCGGTGGCGGTGAGACGAAGACCGCCGTTAACATTGGGTCTATATTGAGTTGCTTCGGATCTGGCCTGGAGAATCTGCACCGTGACTGCTCACACCTTGGCGTCAGCCTCCACCGGACAGGCCACGCTGACCCCGACCGAAATCGTCGGCCTCCACGCCTGGTGGCGGGCCTGCAATTACCTCGCTGTCGGGATGATCTACCTGCAGGACAACCCGTTGCTTCGGGAACCGCTCCGGGTCGAGCACATCAAGCAGCGCCTGCTGGGTCACTGGGGCGCGAGTCCGGCGCTGTCATTCGTGTGGACCCACCTGAACCGGGTGATACGGCGTGACGACCTGGACGTCATCTTCGTCGCCGGTCCCGGGCATGGTGCCCCGGGCGTGCTCGGGCCCGTATACCTGGAAGGCACCTACTCCGAGGTCTACCCCGACCTGGGCGAAGACGCCGCCGGCCTGCAGAAATTCCTGAAGCAGTTCTCGTTCCCGGGGCAGATCGGCAGCCATGTCACGCCGGAAACCCCCGGCTCGATCCACGAAGGCGGGGAACTCGGCTACAGCCTGGCCCACGCCTACGGCGCGGCCTTTGACAACCCCGACCTGATCGTCGCCTGCGTGGTCGGCGACGGCGAGGCGGAGACGGGGCCCCTCGCCACCGCCTGGCATTCGAACAAGTTCCTCAATCCGGTACGGGATGGCGCCGTGCTGCCGATCCTCAACCTCAATGGCTACAAGATCGCGAATCCCTCAATACTGGCGCGCATCAGCCACGAGGAGCTGGAGGCCCTGTTTCGCGGCTACGGCTACACGCCGTACTTCGTGGAGGGCTCCGACCCTGAGGAGATGCACCAGAAGATGGCCGGCACCCTGGACGAGGTGATCGCGAAGATCCACGACATCCAGCGCGCGGCCCGGGCCGGGAAGAGTCAGGAGCGACCGCGCTGGCCGATGATCGTGCTGCGCTCACCGAAGGGCTGGACCGGACCCAAGGAGGTTCATGGTCACAAGGTTGAAGGGTCCTGGCGGGCCCACCAGGTGCCGATCCCGGACGTCCGGGAAAATCCGGCCAGCCTGAAGCTGCTGGAGGACTGGCTGAAGAGCTACAAGCCGGAAGAACTGTTCGACGAGGCCGGCCGCCTCGTGGCCCCGCTGCGCGAGCTTGCTCCCCGGGGTACGCGGCGCATGAGCGCCAACCTCCACGCCAACGGCGGCCTGCTGCGCAAGGACCTGGAACTGCCCGACATCCGTCGGTACGCCGTCCAGGTGCCTGATGCCGGCGCCATCCGCCACGAGAACACGAAGCCGCTGGGTGAGTTCCTGCGGGACGTCATGCGCGCCAACCTGACCACCTTCCGGGTGTTCGGACCGGACGAGACGGCGTCAAACCGCCTGCAGGCCATCTACGAAGCATCGAAGAAGACGTGGATGGCCGAAATGCTGCCGGAGGACGCGGATGGCGGTGAGCTGGCCCGCGACGGGCGCGTGATGGAGATGCTGTCGGAGCACACGCTGCTCGGCTGGCTGGAAGGCTACCTGCTGACCGGTCGGCACGGCTTCTTCCACACCTACGAGGCCTTTGCCCACGTCATCGACTCCATGTTCAACCAGCACGCCAAGTGGCTCGACATCTGCCGGAACCACGTGCCGTGGCGGGCCGCGGTGGCCGCGGAGAACATCCTGTTGTCCTCCACCGTCTGGCGGCAGGATCACAACGGCTTCTCGCACCAGGACCCGGGCTTCATCGACGTCGTGACCAACAAGAGCCCGAGCGTGACCCGCATCTACCTGCCGCCGGATGCCAACTGCCTGCTGGTGGTCGCGGACCACTGCCTGCGCTCGACCAACTGCATCAATGTCATCGTGGCCGACAAGCAGAAGCACATGCAGTTCACCACGATCGACGAAGCCATCGTCCATTGCGCCAAGGGCATCGGCATCTGGAATCGCGCCAGCACTGATGAGGGCTTGGAACCGGACGTCGTCATCGCCGGCTGTGGCGACGTGGCCACCCTGGAGGCCCTGGCTGCCACAGCGATCCTCCGGGAGCGGCTGCCGGACCTCAAGGTGCGCTTCATCAACGTGGTGGACCTCTACAAGATGCAACCGGTCGCAGAGCATCCCCATGGCCTCACGGCCCGGGAGTTCGACAGCCTGTTCACGACGAGCAAGCCGGTGATCTTCAACTTCCACGGCTATCCCTGGCTGATCCACAAGCTGGCCTACCGCTTCACCAACCACGAGAACCTGCACGTGCGCGGCTACAAGGAGAAGGGCAACATCAATACGCCGCTGGAGCTCGCGATCCTTAACCAGGTGGACCGCTTCAACCTGGTGATTGACGTGATCGACCGGGTGCCGGGGCTGACACTGCGGGCCGCGCACCTGAAAGAAGAGATGAAGAACAACCTCATCGACAACCTGGCCTACGCGCACACCCACGGTACCGACAGCCCGGAGATCACCCACTGGGTCTGGCCCTGGTGACAGGCGAATCACTGCTGGTTCTCAACGCCGGCACTTCCAGCCTGAAGTGCTGCGTTTACGGGCGTGCCCCAGGTGGCCTGCCTCGACACCAGCTTTCACCGCGGCCAGCCGGCTGTAGCCCAGCCCGCGTTCTGCCGCAACGTTGCCAGCCAAGGACCCCTATGCTGAATATTTTTCCCGTTCGTTGCGGCCGGCACCTAGCTCCCCTTGTGCTGTCGATCGTCTGGTGCATGCCTGTACTTCTCGGTGGGCCACCCGCATGGGGAGCGACCGATCGGGTGATTATTGGGCGGATTGAGTACGTGGTGATGCAGGACGTGGGCGTCCGTCTCAAGGCGCGCATCGATACCGGGGCGGGCGTCTCCTCAATCCATGCGAAGATTCTGGAAATCAAGCCTGCGACAAGCGGCGGCAGCGAGCGCGTGGTTTTCCAGATCAGGGATGATGCCGGGAATATGAAGACCATCGAGCGGAAAGTCTCCGCGTGGACGGAAATCAAGGGAAAGGGTACGACCAAGGCTATTCGACGCCCTGTCGTGACTCTGGATATCTGTCTGGGCGGGAAGCGGCTTGAAGGGCGGGTGAACCTTGCCGATCGGAGTCAGTTTCTGTACCCGGTCCTGATCGGTCGAAACTTCCTCAAGACCGGCGACTTCCTGATCGATCCCAAGCGCACATTCATCGAACCCCCCGGATGCGAGGTGCCGTAGCACTTTTCTGCGGCCAGCACTGGCAAGCCTCACTACTCCAGACCCCGTAGCGATCGAGGAATCGGGGTGGGACAAATCAGTTCACCGCCTCGTGACCGGCTCGGTCTGCCAGTGTCCTTGCGGCTTCCAGAGCCAGGTCCAGCGTGTCCATGAACTCGGTCACCTTGATCGGCTTGGTGAGGTAGCGGAAGAACCCGGCTTCCAGCCCCCTCTCGATGTC
>JBBQJK010000190.1:0-5426 GCA_038325835.1 Gammaproteobacteria bacterium | reverse complement strand
TTTCACCGTGAACAATATCAATCCGGATGGCCAGGCCGAAGGGCGACTGCGAGGCCTCGAGATCAGCCAGACGGGGATCGTCTTTGCGCGCTTCTCCAATGGCGAATCCCAGACACTTGGCAAGGTGGCGCTGGCCAACTTCTCCAACGTGGAAGGCTTGCAGAAGGTCAGCGACACGTCCTTCCAGGAGACTTTCAGTTCTGGCGTGGCCCAGCGTGGTGAAGCGACCGAGTCCAACTTTGGTCTGCTGCAGTCAGGCGCCCTCGAAACGTCCAATGTGGACCTGACGGCCCAGCTGGTCCGGCTGATCACGGCGCAGCGGCTCTTTCAGGCGAATGCCCAGGTGATCTCGACGCAGGACACCATCACCCAGACCATCATCAACATCCGCTAAGCAGCCGGTAACTGAACCCGGACTTGAGGTGAGCACACCATGGACAAACTTATCTATGTGGCGATGTCGGGTGCCCGTGAAGCCATGCGCGCGCAAACCACGACGAGCCACAACCTGGCCAACATCTCGACCACGGGCTTCCGGGCACTGCGCAACGTCCTGGACAGCGCACCGATACCTGGAGTGGGGCTACCGACTCGCGTGAACACCGTTCGCCAGCCAGAACTGTGGAACACGAGCCAGGGGCAAACCCAGGCCACGGGCCGCGACCTCGACGTCTCGGTCCAGGGCGAGGGGTGGCTGGTGGTTCAGGATGCCAACGGCAAGGAGGCTTACACGCGCAACGGCAATCTGCGGATCAATGCCAACGGCATTCTGGAAACAGCCTCTGGCCAGCCTGTGATTGGCAACGGCGGTCCCGTGAGCATTCCGCCCTACGAGAAGATGTTCATCGGCGCCGACGGCCAGATTTCGATCGTGCCCCAGGGACAGACGGCCGAATCCCTGGTGCAGGTTGACCGCCTCCAGCTGGTGAACCCCCCGCCCGCGCAGCTGATGCGGAGCGGCGCGGGCCTCTTCAGTCTGCGGGATGGCAGCAGTGCAGATCCGGATCCCGCCGTGCGCATCGCCAGCGGGCAGCTGGAATCCAGCAACGTGAATCCCGCGGCCGCCCTCGCGGAAATGATCGAGATGTCCCGGCATTACGAAATGCAGGTCCGGGCCATGAATACCGCTGACGAAATTGATGCCGCCAGCGCCCGCCTCATCCGCATGAACGGCTGACCGGCCACCAACTCACTTTAGGAGCAGACCGACCATGGAATCATTGTGGATAGCCAAAACCGGACTGGATGCGCAGCAAACGCGCATCTCGGTCATCTCGAACAACCTGGCCAACGTCAACACTGCAGGCTTCAAGCGCGGCAGGGCGGTGTTCGAGGACCTGCTCTACCAGAACGTCACGCAGGCCGGCGGCGCGACTTCCCAGAACACGGAAAGCCCCACCGGGCTCTCAGTGGGGACCGGGGTCCGGGTGGTCGCTACGGAGAATACCTTCACCCAAGGCTCAGCCCAGCCCACGGGAAACCCCCTGGACGTGCTGATCCAGGGCCGCGGCTTCATCCAGGTCCTGCAGCCGGATGGCAGTCTGGGCTACACCAGGGACGGGTCCTTCAAGGTCGATTCAGAAGGCCGCCTGGTCACGGCCAACGGCTACGAAATCCAGCCATCCATCACGATTCCGAGCGATGCCCAGTCCATCACCATCGGACTCGACGGCACGCTGCAGGCAACCCTGGCCGGCCAGACCGCGCCCACCAGTCTCGGCACGCTCCAGCTCGCCGACTTCATCAATCCGGCAGGCCTGCAGCCCAAGGGCCAGAATCTCTATGCGGAAACCGCCGCGAGCGGCTCACCCCAGGTGGCGAATCCCGGCCTGGAGGGCATCGGCACGCTGGTACAGGGCTCCCTCGAGGGCTCCAACGTGAATGTCGTGGAAGAACTCGTGAGCATGATCGAGACCCAGCGCGCCTACGAGATGAACTCCAAGGCGATCTCGACCAGCGACCAGATGCTGCAGTACCTGAACAACAACCTGTGATTCTCATGAATAAATCCTTTTACCTTGCCGTCGTCGCTGCGCTCGGGCTCAGCGCCTGTACAACGCTCGGCATCGGTGCCCGGCCGGGCGCCTACCCACCGGCGCCACCGGAGGTCTATGCACCGGCACCGCCCACCAGCGGCGCCATCTATCAGCCTGCCCGCAATCTGACGCTGTTCGATGACGTCACGGCGCGCCGCGTTGGCGACACTGTGACGATCGTTCTCGCCGAGCGGACGCAGGCCTCCAAGAGCGCCAGCACGGACGCCCAGAAGGACAGCTCCATAAACACGGGGCTGCCGATACTCGGTGGCGGCACCGTCACGCTGAACGGCGACGAAATCCTGAGTAACAAGTGGGAAACCAAGCAGGACTTCGGTGGCAAGGGCAGTAGCAGCCAGAGTAACCAGCTCAACGGCAGCATCACGGTAACGGTGGCCGAGGTGTACCCGAATGGCAACCTGCTGGTGCGAGGCGAGAAGTGGCTGACGCTCAATCAGGGCGAGGAGTTCGTCCAGATCAGCGGCATCATCCGGTCAGCGGATATCGAACGTAACAACTCCGTGCCCTCGTTCAAGGTGGCGGATGCCCGCATCACCTACAGCGGCGCAGGAGCTGTCGCGGACTCCAACCGCCCCGGCTTCCTCGCACGCTTCTTCCTGAAGCTCTGGCCCCTCTGACCATTACCGAAAGCAACTACTGACAACATGCGCAAGCAACGCGAACAGATTCGTCGGCACACGCTTTTCCTGCTGGCAGGTGCCACGCTGGCGCTTACCCTGCAGATGGCGCCGGCCCACGCTGACCGCATCAAGGACCTGGCGACCGTCGCCGGGGTCCGGGGCAACCAGCTCGTGGGCTACGGACTCGTCGTCGGGCTCGACGGGACGGGCGACCAAACGACCCAGGCACCCTTCACCGCCCAGAGCCTGATCAGCATGCTGCAGCGTCTGGGAGTCACGATTCCGCCGGGAACCAATCTGCAGCTCAAGAACGTGGCGGCGGTGGCGATCCACACGAGTCTGCCAGCCTTCGCCAAGGTCGGGCAGACCATCGATATCACCGTCTCGTCGATAGCTAATGCAAAGAGCCTGCGGGGCGGCACGCTGCTCATCTCCCCGCTCAAGGGGCTCGATGGCCAGGTCTACGCCATAGCCCAGGGCAACCTCGCAGTGGGTGGCCTGGACGTGTCTGGCGAGGACGGCTCGCGCATCACGATCAACGTGCCGAGTGTCGGGCGAATTGCCAACGGCGCCACCGTGGAACGGGAAGTGACCACCGTCATCGGCGATACGAACATCCTGACCCTCAACCTGCGCCAGCCGGACTTCACCACGTCGACCCGCCTGGCAGAAACGATCAATACCCTGCTGGGCGCCGGGACCGCGGAGGCGCACGACCCCATGTCGGTCCAGGTACGGGCGCCGGCCACCCAGGCGGACCGGATCTCGCTGATCGCCACTCTGGAGAATCTCGAAGTCACGCCCGGGACAGCGGCGGCGCGGGTCATCATCAACGCCCGCACGGGTACCGTGGTGATCAATTCCAGCGTCCACGTGTCGCCGGCGGCCGTCTCCCACGGCTCTCTGGTGGTCTCGATCACCGAGGACTTCGACGTGAGCCAGCCGCAGCCGTTCAGCGAGAACGGCGAAACGGTGGTCACGCCCCAGTCCAGTCTGGACGTCCGCACGGGCGACAACCGGATGTTCCTCTTCAGGCCGGGCGTTGACCTGAACGACATCGTGCAGGCCGTGAATCAGGTGGGCGCCGCGCCTGGCGACCTCGTGGCGATCCTCGAAGCGCTCCACGAGGCCGGTGCCCTTCGGGCGGAGCTGATCATCATCTGATCCGGACTGCCATGACAGCGAACATCAGTACATACAACGACTTCCAGGGGCTTTCCCAGCTTCGCTCTGAAGCCAGGGTGCGCTCCCCGGAGGCCACCAGGGAGGCGGCCCGACAGTTTGAAGCCCTGTTCGTCCAGATGATGCTGAAGAGCATGCGCGACGCCAACGCCGTGCTCGGCGAAGAGCGGGACACGACCTACGAGGAAATGTTCGACAAGCAGATCAGCATGGAAATGACCAAGGGCAAGGGTTTGGGGATGGCCGACCTGATGCTGCGGCAACTCGGCGGCGCGGAGCCGGCTGCCACGGCAACACCCGAACCCCTGGCACTGCTGCTGCAGCGGATTCCTGCTCTGGGCCGGGCCTCGGTGCCGTCCCTGCCAGAGGGTGTGACTCCGGAACTGACCATCCCGGACAGCCGCAACCTGCAAGTCCCGACACCGGTGCTGCCGAGCCAGTCGCTGCCGACTCAGGCCAGCACCAACCGCAGCGACTTCAGGCCCGCAAACCGGGACGACTTCGTGCGGGAAATCTGGCCGCTGGCGGTGCGCGCGGGCGAGAAGCTCGGCGTCAGTCCCAGGGCTATCGTCGCCCAGGCTGCACTCGAGACGGGCTGGGGCAGCAGGCAAATCCGGGACGATGCCGGCATCAGCGGCAACAACCTGTTCGGCATCAAGGCGGATTCCCGCTGGACAGGCGAACGGGTCACGGTCACGACGCTGGAGTACGAAGGTGGTTTACCAAAACCCCAGCGGGCACCATTTCGTGCCTACCCGGATCTGGCCAGCGGCTTCGAGGATTATGTGCGCTTCCTCCAGACCAACCCCCGTTACAGCGACGCCTTGCGAGCCGGCGGCAATGCTGAGGTCTACGCCGAGCGCCTGCAGTCCGCGGGCTACGCCACCGATCCGCGTTATGCAGAAAAGATCCGCAGCATCATCGGCAGCCCTGCACTGAGCCCCGCCGGTCCGGCACTCAAGAGCGAGCCCGATGTGCCGACCTCTCTCTCACTCCGCGGGCCCACGTGACGCGACTGCCAGGTAACAACTCATGAGTGGAACAATCACCAACGGCCTCTCGGCACTGCTCGCGGCCCAGCGGGCCCTGCAGACGACGAGCAATAACATCGCCAACGCGAATACCGCGGGCTATGTGCGCCAGCGCATCGACTTCGTGGAGCAGCCGGGCACGCCGCTCGGACGGATCACGATCGGCGCCGGCGTGGCAGTGGCAGACGTCTCGCGGGTGTACGACCAGTTCCTCACCGACAATCTCCGTACCTCCACGTCCACGGAGCAGCGCTATGTGGCCTACAGCAGCTTTGCATCGCGCCTGGACACCCTCCTTGGCAACCCGGACACCGGCGTCAATGCCTCCGTCCAGCGTTTCTTTGACCAGGTGGAGGCCGTCGGGCGGGACCCCACGTCCATCGCCCAGCGGCAACAGCTGCTGCTGGAAGGCGACAGCCTGGCATCCCGTCTCCAGCAGCTGGAGTCCCAGCTCAACGGCCTGGGCAACGAGATCGATGGCCGGCTCACCAGCGCCGCCAATACGATCAACCAGCTCACCAGCCAGATCGCGGACG
>JBBQJK010000189.1:0-5429 GCA_038325835.1 Gammaproteobacteria bacterium | reverse complement strand
CTCGTCGTCGTATCAGCCACCTAGTTCGCGTAGGTCATGGCAGCAGTCGGCCTGGCGCATAACTTTTCCGCGCACCGGGACCTGGCCACTCACGGAAACCAGTCCGGCCATATGACGCTGCACGCACGCAGCGTGGTCAAGGCCGCGGGCGCGCCCGCCGAGCACTTCAACGAAGTGCTGGAGCGCGTGCTCCAGAGTGGCGAGATCAAGGTGTGGAAGGCCCAGCAGATTCTGGCCGATGTGCGGGAGTCAGCCCCTACCGACCAGTCCTCTGGCATTCGCCGCCTGCCGGAGGCTGGCGTGGGCGTGGGCTTCGGCAAGATCATCCTGCTGGGCGAGCACGCCGTGGTGCACGGCCGTCATGCCATCGGCTTTCCGGTGCCCCTGACGGTTCGAGCGGTGGTCGAAGACGGTGACCGGGGCGTCGAGTTGCTCATTCCGCGCTGGGGCGTGGAGTACCAGCTGGCGAAGCCGCCGGAACAACGGCAGTCTTTCGAGCAGGCCGCGGGCATCATTCTCGACAAACTGGGTCTCGCGAGTCGCACGATGCGGATCGAGGTGTTCCCGGACGTGCCGCGCAGCATGGGCCTGGGTGGTTCCGCCGCCCTGGCGGTGGCCATCGTCCGCGCCCTCGACCTGCACTTCAGGCTGGGACTGTCGGATGCGGAGGTCAACGCCCTCGCCTACTTGTCCGAAGAGAACGCCCACGGTCAGCCCAGCGGCATCGACAACACGCTGGCCACCTACGGCAAGCCCCTTGTCTACCGCCGCGGCACTCCGCCCCTGGTGGAGTTGCTGAATGTTCCGGTGCCCCTGTCGATCGTGGTCGGCATGACCCGGAACGAAGGGCTCACGGCCCGGACAGTCGCCAACGTCGCAGAAGCCCGCCAGCGCAACCCGCGCCTCTACGAAAAGATCTTTGATGACATCGATGCTCTGGTCCTGCAAGCGGTGTCCGCAATCCAGGACAACGACGTGACGATGCTCGGCGACCTCATGAATATCAACCAGGGCCTGCTCAATGCGCTGCAGGTCTCAACGCCGGAACTGGAGCGCTTGATCAACGTGGCCCGGGACGCGGGCGCCGCGGGCGCCAAGCTCACGGGCGGCGGTGGCGGTGGCGCAATGCTTGCCCTGTGCAGTGACGCGGCTGTGACCGCAGACGTGCAGCAGGCCATTGAACGGCAGGGCTTCCGCACGCTGGCCATCATGGCGGGGGAAGGGCAGTGAATCGCCCGCTCCCGGCAGGTGCAACCGGCACCCGGAATTCCCCGGGCTCCAGTGAAGACCTGCTGATCCTGGTCGATGCGGCAGACCGGGAGATCGGCACCGTGCCCAAGACCGCCGGCCATCTTGGCGCGGGCGTCCTCCACCGGGCCTTTTCGGTGTTTCTCTTTGATGCCGCGGGCGCGGTCCTCATCCAGAAGAGGGCCCCAGGGAAAATGCTGTGGCCAGGCTACTGGTCCAACGCCTGCTGCAGTCACCCGCGCCCGGGCGAGGCTGTTGAAGCCGCGGCCCGGCGCCGGGTGCGGGAGGAACTCAGTGTCGAGTGCCGGCTCCGCTTCCTCTACAAATTCATTTACCAGGCCCCGTTTGGCGAGGTGGGTGCGGAACACGAGCTCTGCTATGTGTACGCCGGCTATCCCGTCGGCAGCCTCACGACCGACCCTGCCGAGATCGCGGACCACCGCTGGCTCCAGCCCGACGACCTGACGACCGCAATCACTGCCAACCCGGACCATTTCAGTCCCTGGATGAAGCTGGAATGGCAGCGCATCACAACCGACTACCTGGACGGCATCCGTCGGGAAGCGGAGGGCTGACCGTGGCTAACGTCGTCATCACTGGCAGCACCCGGGGTATCGGTCGTGGTCTCGCGGTCGAGTTTCTCAAGCGGGGCCACAACGTGGTGGTTTCCAGCCGGCGCCAGGGGGACGTCGACAAGGCCAGCGCGGAACTCGCGACGCTAAGCACCGCCAAAGTCACAGGAAAAACCTGCGATGTCACAGTCAAGGCCGATGTTCAGGCGCTCTGGGACCACGCCATCACCACCTATGGTCACGTGGACTTCTGGATCAACAACGCGGGGCGGGCAACCTCCCGCTTCGCCGTTCACGAGTTGCCCGAAGACCTCGTACACACCCTCGTGGACGGCAACCTGAAGGGCAGCGTCTTCGGTTCCCAGGTCGCCATTGCGGGGTTCCGGAAGCAGGGTTTCGGGGCGCTCTACAACATGCTGGGCGGCAGTGCGGATGGCAAGCGCCTGACGCCGAACATGGGGGTATACAGCGCCACGAAAGCCGGCGACCTGGTGCTGACCAAATACCTGGTTGCCGAGAACAAGAATCCGCAGATCACGATCGGCACCATCAGTCCGGGCATGCTGATTACGGAGAACTGGTTCGACGAGCAGAAGCAGATGAGCCCGGAGGCCTGGCAAAAGATTCGCCCGCTGCTGAACATTCTGTGTGACTACGTGGAGACCTCGACGCCCTGGCTGGTAGACCAGATGCTCGCCAACCGGAAGAGTGGCAAGCGGATCGCCTGGATGACCACTGGCAAGATTCTCAGGCGCTTTGTGGGCGCCAGGCTGTTCGGACGGAAGCGTGATCTGTTCGCCCGGTTCGGTCTCTGACAATCTCTGCCGAACCCCTGGTTGTCGTCCGTGGCGCCATGCGCCGCTTCGGTGAGCGCATGGCGCTGGCAGGCGCGGATCTCACCGCGCGCCAGGGCGAAATCCTGGTGCTGCTCGGACCGAACGGCGCGGGCAAGACCACGCTCCTGCGGGCGCTGGCCGGTCGCACCCGGCTCGACGCGGGCAGCATCCGCATTGGCGGCGGCGCCCCGGATGAGCGTACCGTGCGCCGGCGCGTAGGCTTCGTACCCCAGACCATCGCGCTCTGGGGCCACCTGCCCGTCCGCACCAACCTGGAGATTCTCGGCCGACTGGCCGGCCTCGAGGGTCCCGGCATTGCTGCGGCCGTGACCGACGCGCTGGCCTGGTCGGGGCTTGCCGAACGCGCCTCGGAACCGGTCGAGAGGCTTTCCGGCGGCATGCAGCGGCGCATCAACATCGCCGCGGGCACCCTGCATCGACCCGACCTGTTGCTGCTGGACGAACCGGCCGTCGGCCTGGACCCGCTATCGCGCCAGGCCATCCATCGCGTCCTCGAGGGCCTCCGGGACCGGGGCATGGGTCTGATTCTCACCACCCACGATCTCGTCGAAGCCGAGGCCCTGGCGGACCGGGTGGCGGTCCTCGCCGGCGGGGTGGTCCGGGCTGCAGATACGATCCCGATCCTCGTTGGCCGGCTCTTCGGGGCCGATCAGGAAGTCCTGCTGATGCTGGCTGCCGAGCCTGCGCCCGCGCTGCGGGACTTCCTGCGCACCACCCTCTTTTCGCCGACCAACGAAGACCGCATCTGGGTCGGCCGGTTGCGCGGCGGACTGGAGCAGCTGCCCGGGCTGCGCAGTCAGCTGATCCAGGCCGGAGCGGATATCGACGAGCTCCGGGTCCGGCAACCCGGCCTGCACGGCGTTTTCGTGGAACTTACCGGACAGGTGCCGCAGTGATCCTGCCATGACCCTGGCCATGACCCTGGCCATCCTCCGCGCCGCTTTCCTGCTGCTGCTCCGCGACCGGGGCGCGCTGCTGATGGCGCTGGTGGTGCCCGTGGTGTTCTTCATGATCTTTGCCGAGATCTTTGCCACCGCCGCCGGCGACCAACTGCAACTGCGCATCGCCATCGTGGATGAAGTGCGCAGTGACGAGTCGACCCGACTGCTGGCAGCCCTGACCGCCGAGCCGGCCATCCGGCCCGTACCCGCCGAACTGACGCGGGAGTCCGCCCGGGACCAGGTCCGCCGGGGCACGGCGGACGTGGGCCTGATCATTCGCGCCGACGGTGAAAACCTGGCCACAGCGTCTGGCCTGGCTGCGCCCCCGCTGCTGCTGCTGGTGGATCCGTCCCGCAGCGTGACCGCCACCGTGCTCACCGGCCACCTGCAGAGAGCGTACTTCAAAGCCCTGCCCGACCTGGCGGTGGGCCGGGTGGCCGAACTCATCGGCACGGAATTCACCACCTTCACGCCGGACCAGCAGGCCGAGATCGCCGCCGGGTTGCGGGACCTGCGCGCCGGGGCGGGGACGGAGCGCCCCGCAGGCTGGACGTTTGACGAACTGGTCGAGCGGGACAACGTGGCCGGGCAGAACGCGGCACTGAACAACGTCGCCTACTACGCCGGCGCCGTGGCTTTCATGTTCCTGCTGTTCGCGGCGGCCCAGAGCGCGCTGGGTATTCTTGACGATCAGGAGGCGGGCATCCTCGACCGGATAGCGGCGGGGCCCGGGGGCATCGACGTGGTAGTCAATGGCCGCTTCCTCTTCATCGTCCTGCAGGGGCTCGTCCAGACCTGCCTGATCTTCGGCGTGGCGTGGCTGGGCTACGGCGTGGACCTCCCAGGAAATTTCGGCCCCTGGGCCATGATCAGCGTCAGTTCCGCCGTGCTCGCCGCGGGCCTTGGCCTGCTGCTGGTGACAGCCTGCCAGACCCGGGCCCAGGCCCAGGTGCTGCCGACGGTGGTCATCCTCATCATGTCCGCCATCGGCGGCAGCATGGTGCCGCGCTTCTTCATGCCCCACTGGCTGCAGCAGCTGGGCTGGGCGACGCCAAACACGTGGGCGCTGGAAGCCTACAGCGGCGTTTTCTGGCGGAGCGAACCGGCTCTGCAACTGGTGCCGATCTGTTTCAGCCTGTTCGGGATCGGGATCGCGGCGCTGGGGCTCAGTCACTGGTTTGGGCGGCGGTTGGTGCGGGACTGACCGCCGTTTCGGTTGAGAACCTGACGTTCTACACGATGTAGGAGCGGCCGGAGAAGCGGCTTTAACCGCGACCTTGTTGGTCACGCTACTGGCCACCCCGGCGAGCCCACGGTTGTCGGCCTCCGGATCGATGACCCGGGGCAGCAGGGTGTTGGTCACCGAATCGTAGAGCTCCACATAGAGCGTCATCTGCCCGGCAGAGGCCACCACGGGATAGCCGCCGTCGGCTTGCGGCTCCTGGGTAAAGACCTGCTTGAACTCGGCGGCGAGCGCCGTCGTGATCTTCGCCATGTGTTTAGTGGTGATCTGCCGCGCCAGACCGGGTTGATCCTCGTTGTAGTCACGCTGGAAGTTGGGAGCGGACTGTCCAGTGGCGCCCTACGCTCCCTGCGCGACTGCGGCGCAACAGGTGCTGGCGCGTGGCGCGGCGACAACTTCAGTAACCGGGGATTGAAGCAGACGGGTCTGGGGCAGGCGCACCGAATATTGTCCGGGCGTTGTATACAATCCAAATACAAGTGCCGATCCGGTGCCAGCTAAATTATTACCAATATCAAGTCCGTTACGAAGCAGATCATAATGCATTCCCAGCTGCGAATTGTTCAGG
>JBBQJK010000188.1:0-5439 GCA_038325835.1 Gammaproteobacteria bacterium | reverse complement strand
CGTCATCGACCTGCGTCGACGCCGGCCGGATCTCGATCGGCGGGTCAACCAGCCCGGTTGGCCGGACGACCTGTTCGACCACCGCATCGGAATGCGCACGCTCGTAGGGGCCTGGCGTGGCTGATACGTAGATAGTCTGGGGCGAAAGGGCCTCGAACTCATCAAAACGCAGCGGCCGGTTATCCAGTGCAGACGGCAGGCGGAAGCCGTACTCCACCAGGGTTTCCTTCCGGGAACGATCGCCGCGATACATGCCCCCGAGCTGGGGAACGGTTACATGACTCTCGTCGACTACCAGCAGCGCGTCATCGGGGAGATAGTCAAAAAGGCAGGGTGGCGGTTCCCCCGGCAGGTTCCCGGAGAGGTAACGGCTGTAGTTCTCGATGCCGTTGCAATAGCCAAGTTCTGCCATCATCTCGAGGTCATAGCGGGTTCGTTGCTCGAGCCTCTGCGCTTCGACCAGCTTGTTGGCATTGCGAAGTTCCGCGAGCCGGTCGACGAGGTCACTCTTTATCTGCTCAAGCGCACGCAGCACGGTATCCCGGGGAGTGACGTAGTGACTCTTGGGAAAGATGGTCAGCCGCGGCACGCTGCGCAGGATCTCTCCTGTGAGGGGGTCGAACCAGGCGAGGCTCTCGATCTCATCGTCGAACAGGGTGACACGAACGGCCTCGCGCTCTGAGTCTGCCGGAAAGATATCAATCATCTCTCCACGCGCCCTGTAGGTACCGTTGCCGAGCTGTACGTCGTTGCGCGTGTACTGCATCTCGGCCAGTCGTCTCAGCAGGTCCCGTTCCGGCAAGCGATGTCCCCGAGACAGGTGGAGGACCATACTCAGATAGGACTGGGGATTGCCGAGGCCATAGATCGCCGAGACTGTGGCTACGATGATGCAGTCGCGCCGCTCGAGCAGAGCTTTGGTTGCCGACAGGCGCATCTGCTCGATGTGCGCGTTGATGGCTGCATCTTTCTCGATGTACGTGTCGGATGAAGGAACGTAGGCCTCAGGCTGATAGTAGTCATAATAGGAAACGAAGTACTCCACCCGATTGTTCGGGAAGAACTCGCGCATTTCCCCGTAAAGCTGACCGGCCAGCGTCTTGTTGGGCGCGAGTATCAGGGCGGGGCGTTGCTGCGCCTCGATGACGCTGGCAATCGTAAAGGTCTTCCCCGAGCCAGTAACTCCGAGCAGCGTCTGCCGGGCGAGGCCACTGGTCAGGCCGTCATTCAGGGCTTGGATCGCTGCGGGTTGATCGCCAGCCGGGCTGAAACTGGAAATAAGTTGAATTCTGTCCATCGGGCTGGAAGCGAATGGTCTTGGTCGGTAGTTGGATGCGGAACCCGAATCCCGTAGAATTTGCGGCCCTCTTGAGCCACGAGTCCAGCGAGGAAGTGAAGTGAGTTTAGCAGTTTCGCAGCGTTGTCAGCGGGTCAAGCCTTCTCCGACGATGGCCGTCACAGCCATGGCGGCCGAACTCCGGGCCAAGGGGCGCGATGTAATCGATCTTGGGGCTGGCGAACCGGATTTCGACACCCCGGAACACATTAAGGCGGCGGGCATCGAAGCCATCCGCAGTGGCCAGACCAAGTACACCCCCGTCGAGGGCACTGCAGCACTGAAACGGGCCGTCATCGATAAGTTCAGTCGCGAGAACCATCTGACCTACGGTATGGACCAGATCGTTGTTTCCTGCGGGGCCAAGCAGACCTGCTACAACGTCTGCGGCGCAGTCCTGAATTCCGGCGACCAGGCCATCGTCCCGGCACCCTACTGGGTCTCCTATCCCGACATGATCAAGCTGTGCGATGCGGAGCCTGTCATCGTCGCGGCCATGATGCAGGACGGCTTCAAGATCACTCCTCGCCTTCTTGAAGCAGCGATCACGCCGAAAACCCGCCTTATCTTCCTGAACAGTCCATCAAACCCCACGGGCGCCGCTTATACGCGCGCAGAACTTCAGGCGCTCGGCAAGGTACTGGAGAAACACCCGGACATAGTCATCGCAGCCGATGACATGTACGAGCATATCTACTGGGCAACCGAACCCTTCGTCAGCTTCGCCGAGGTGTGCCCGGCACTGTACGACCGGACCGTGACCATCAACGGTGTCTCGAAAGCCTACGCGATGACAGGCTGGCGCATTGGCTACGCTGGTGGCCCACAGGCAATCATCGGGGCCATGAAGAAGATTCAGAGCCAAAGCACCTCGAACCCGTCCAGCATTTCGCAGGCTGCCAGCATCGCTGCCCTGTCAGGCGATCAGGCCTGCGTTCGCGAAATGACCAAGGCCTTCAGGGAACGGCACGACTACGTTGTCGCAGCTCTCAATGGCATTCCAGGCTTCAAATGCCTCCCATCCGCCGGCACCTTCTATGCCTTTCCGGACGCCAGCGACGCCATTCGGGCCAAGGGACTAAAGGACGACCTGGCGCTCTCCGAGCTGTTGCTGAACAGTGGCGACGTCGCGGTCGTGCCAGGTTCAGCCTTTGGAGCCCCAGGCTATCTACGGCTCTCGTTTGCCTGCAGTCTGGACACCCTCAAGGAAGCGATTCGAAGAATTACCCGCGTTATTGGCTAACGTGCCGGGCGTTCTTGACTTGCCACGCCGCGATCGCTGAGAATTCGCGGCCTTCACGGCTATCTCCCGCTTCCCCGGTAGCTCAGTGGTAGAGCAACCGGCTGTTAACCGGTTGGTCGCTGGTTCGAATCCGGCCCGGGGAGCCAATTCAGCGCCAGTGGGTTCATCAGCTGAGCGTCTTCAGGTGAGCCCTTAACGGGCCTGCCAGAGTTGCATCGGCCAGGGCGTAGTCCACCGTCGCCTCGATGTACCCAAGCTTGCTACCACAATCGTAGCGTCGCCCGGTGAACGGAAGTGCATAGACGGGCTCGACCTGCAGCAAGCGGGCGATGCCGTCCGTGAGCTGGATCTCCCCACCCGCACCCCGCCCGGTGGACTCGAGTATCCCGAAGATCGCGGGCGTGAGCAGATAGCGCCCCACAACGGCAAGCCGCGATGGAGCCACCTCCGGCGCCGGCTTCTCGACGATCTGGCGCAGCTGGTGCGCTTCGTCCACGGCAACAATACCGTAGTCGCGCGTGCGCGCCTGAGGCACTTCTTGAACGGCAAGGACGCTGGAACGGTACTGCTCGTGGTGACGGCGAAGCTGGGTAAGGCAACCGGTGTCGGCCTTGATGAGATCGTCGGGCAGGTGCACAAAGAAGGGCTCGTCACCGACAGCCGGCTGCGCACAAAGAACCGCATGACCCAGCCCCAAAGGTTCGCCCTGCCGAATGTAAACGCAGGAAACGCCTGCCGGGAGAATGGCCCTGACAACATCCAGGAGATCCTGCTTGCCAGCGACACTCAAGGCGCGCTCCAGTTCGGGATCACGATCAAAGTGGTCCTCGATCGCCCGTTTACTGCTGCCGGTAACAAAGACGAGACGCGTCACCCCTGCCTCGAGCGCCTCCTCGACGGCATACTGCACGAGAGGTTTGTCGACAATCGGGAGCATCTCCTTGGGCATGGCTTTGGTGGCCGGCAGAAAGCGGGTGCCTCGCCCTGCGACAGGAAAGACGGCGGTGCGTACGGTGCTCGACATGCGGAATGCTCCAGAGGCCTGGCTTCTCGAAGCTTTCATCATAGCGAATCCCCAGGCAGCATGCTGCGCCCGGATGAGCTGGACGACGCAGTGGGCGCCACGTCGTCCAGCTGCTGTTACGGCTTGCTTGCAGGTTTAGCAGGCTGCCCCGTGCGGATGTTGTCGCGATTCAAGTTAAGCACCTGAGGACCGATCCCGCTGACCTTGAGAACGTCCTCCGGTGTAGCAAAGCGCCCGTTCTTCTCCCGATACTCGACGATTGCCTTGGCGCGACTCGCTCCAACGCCATTGAGTTCCTGGGCGATGGTAGCGGCATCGGCCGTGTTGATGTCCACCGGCCCTGCGTTCACGAGGGCAGGAAGCATTCCCAGTAGGCTAAGGCACATGATTCTTCGCACGAGACTCTCCTTTACTTTCGTTGCGGATGACAGATCTGTCAGTAGCTGACAGCGTGCTCATCCTAAGAAAAGAGGCCATGCCGATTGAAGCGGCATTTCCGCTGAGTTGATGCAGTAATGGCCTAGGAAAGCATTCCTGCAAGCACCGTTGAGTTCACTGGCTGCACCGTGTCCCAGGATCGACAGCCGGGGCACTGCCAGTGCATAACCGCACTGCCATAGCCACAGTTCTTGCATTGAAACCGGGCACCGGCGCCCACTATCTTGTGCAGAAGTGACCGTAGCGCCTGGATTCTTGCCACAGACTGCCCGGACTCGCCCTCCCCAGGTGCCAGCAGCTTGCCCAAAGCCGGCTGTCCTGCCAAAAACTGAACCAGGTACCGGACTGCCTGCGGATCCGTAATCCGGGAGTCGCTCATGACTCCCAGAGCAATCCCGCGCAGGCCCTCCGGTGTCGCAGCCAGCTGATCAATAACCTGACCAGGACCAGGCCTGCCCTCAACGGCCAGCGACAGGGCCAGAAGTCGCGGCAGAATCTCACCAAGTAGTACCGGGTGGGCCTGGCCAAGCCGCGCCAGAGTCGCTATCGCCTCCGCTGGGCGTCCTGACTCGGTGTCCAGATCTGCCCGGATCAGCGCGGTCCTTACCTTGCCGGGCTCACTGGCCTCGGCTTGATTGACCATCTCGCGGGCCACGTCGGGCAAGTGATCCCGGCGCGCCACCTCGGCGAGCTCACAGTAGTAATGGGCTAACTGGGAGGGACTGACCTGCCCGGGAGCAACCCGGTTCAATTCGGCGCAAAGGTCGACCGCCCGGTCCCAGTCGCTGGTGACCTCGCAGATCCGGAGCAGTCGGCCCAATGCCTCCATGCCGTGCGCCCTTGAATTGCGCAGCTGCACAAGAAGCGCCTCAGCGCGATCAAACAGGCCCGCACTGAGATAGTCCTCGGCCAGAGCGAATGAGGCTGCCTCGCGCTGAGCGACGGTGCTGGAGGCCCTGCCCACCAGGTCCTCGTGGAGGCGGATGGCCCTGTCGACCTCTCCGCGACGGCGAAATAATGTGCCCAAGGCCAGTTGGGTCTCCATGGCGTCATCGCTCAGGTCACCAGCCCCCGTAAACACGTCTACAGCCCGATCAGACTCCTCATTCAGCAGGTACCGGAACCCGCGAAGGAAATTCGTGCGGGCTGACTGCTCTGCCTGCTCCTCCTCGTCGGAATCCCCGAACCGGGCAAAGACATAGCCAAGCGCGGCGGCCAGGAAAAGCAGGCCGGCAAAAAGAAAGGTGGACTCAGTCGGCATCCTGCACCGGGAGGCTGCGCAGCGCCTGAACCTCCTGCTCGGCAAGTCGCAAAGCACGACGAAGGGTCCGGCGTTGAGCCATCAGCCGGAGGATGCCAAACAGGGCACAGGTAATGCCGAACGCCCAGCCGACAGCG
>JBBQJK010000187.1:0-5441 GCA_038325835.1 Gammaproteobacteria bacterium | reverse complement strand
GCAGCGGCTCGGCAAGAAAGCAGATATCCGGATCTATGAGGGGGCAGACCACGCCTTCGCCAATCCGTCGGGTACCGCTTACGACCCGCCGGCCGCCGAGGATGCGTGGCGCCTGACCACCGCATTTCTCAAGGAAAATCTCGACCAGTGATCCGCTGGCTCGGCGACGTAAGTTACAAGCTGGCCCGTCGCATCGTGATAGCGGTAATCGGCGGCACCGTTCTGCTGGGCGGAATCATCATGCTGGCCACGCCGGGCCCCGGCTTGGTGTTGATTCTGCTGGGCCTGGCCATACTCGCCGTCGAGTTCGCCTGGGCGAAGCTCTGGCTGGCCAAGGTCAAGCACAGCGTTACCCCTGAAGGCCGGGAGCTGATTCGAGGGCACTACACCCGTCTTCGGGAGCGCTGGTTTGGAACGAAGAACGACGAAAAACCGGGGGAAAAACCCTAATCTAGTGCAGCAGATGTGCCAGCCGACGCCGGTAGTCCTGGGCTACGGGATCTGCGCTGCCGAGCCACTCAAACAGGCGCAGCAGTGCCAGCCGTCCGGCGTCGTTCCGATAGGCGCGACTGCGTGTGGTCAGGGTCAGGAAGGCTTCGGCGGCCTTGCCGTGGGCGCCAGCCCCCGCCGCCTTCAATCCCTCCCTATACAGCGCATCGAGATCAGCCGTACCGGCACTGATCTCGTTGAGTTCCTCCGCGAAGTACAGCTGCACGCGTAGCCCATGCACCCGTTCCGTTTCCTGACGAGCCGCCGGTAGTTCATCGAGGAGCCTGCGGGTCGTCCCCGGATCCCCTGCCCGCAGAGCCTCTTCAGCCAGGTCTTCTGCCAACTTCTCCGCCGGCGCCGTGGCAGCTTGTGCCTCGTCGGGCGCAAGGAATGGCGCCACCCACTCCTCGATGGCCTGCGCCGGCTTGAGACCACCAAACTGGCTGGCGAGCTTGCCGTCCCTGAAGAGCATGACCGTTGGGATGCTGCGAATCTGGAACTGGCGGGCCAGTTGCTGCTCGGCATCGGTATCGACCTTCAGCACCCTGGCACGGCCGCCGAGGGATGCCGCCACGGTCTCGAGGATCGGACCGAGCGTCTTGCAGGGCCCGCACCAGGTCGCCCAGAAATCCACTATCACGGGCACCTGGCGGGAGGCCTCCAGGACGTCCTTCTCGAACGTGGCGAGACCGGTAGCCTGAACGGCGTTGGACATGGGCTGGTGCTCCCCTGAGGCAGGCCACCACGGCTGCCTGAAGTAGCGATGTGGTTGCGTGGGCCCGCGCTTTCAAGCGCCAGAAAAAAGAAGGAGCCCGCAGGTTGACGCCGATAGCGCCAGCCAGGGGCTCCACGGGCAGGACTTCGAGGGGGGTCAAAGTCGTGCCGCGTTTCAAGGCTTTCCGGGGGGGACGGACATGCCGGCGGCCACATGGAGGCTCGTGGACGCCAGCACAGCGCTTGATAGCAGTAATGTTGCAGGAGTCGTGCCAAGATTGCAGTCTTTAAAATCAAGTACTTGGCATTATCAACATCGCGAGAAACCGTGATTTACGAAAATACGTTTTCCAGTGACGCGGAAAACCGTGTACCTTCTCGGAATGGTCACGACCGAACCTTATCTAGCGTTGTTCCGCCGGATACCGATCATGGCGGCCCTCCTGGACCGGGAAGGCTGTTTCATCGAGGTCAGCGACAACTGGGTGAGCAGGACGGGCTTTGCCGCGGAGGCCCTGCGGGGTCGCCGGCCCGAGGACGTCGCCACGGCAGACAGTGCCCAACGGATCCGGGAGGAGCACCGCCCCTGCTTCCGCCGCACCGGGCGGCTCGACAACGTCCCGGTGGAGTTCCAGACGGCTGACGGCACGATCCTCGAACTGCTGGTCACGAGTACCGCCGAGTACGACGAGTCGGGCTGCTTCCTGCATTCCCTGTCGGTGTTCACCGAGTTGTCCGACAGGGCCCGGCTGGAACGCCGCTACCGGGATCTTTACCAGGCCACCCCGGCGATGCTGCACACCATCGACCCGGAAGGCAGGCTGACCGATGTCAGCGACCACTGGCTCGACAAACTGGGCTACACCCGCGACGAGGTCCTTGGCCGCTCAATTCTTGAATTCATGACCGATGCCTCCCGCGCGCCGCTGGTTGGTCGCGTGCGGGAGATCATCAACGCCGGCGACATCCGGAACGTGCCGCGGCAGATGGTGACCCGGAACGGGGAAGTGCGCGAGGTCCTGCTGTCGTCCCACACCGAGAGGGACGCCCGGCAGGCCGTGGTGCGCACTCTGGTAGCCAGCAAGGACGTCACGAAACGCAACCGGGCGGAAGCGCGCCTGAAGGAGGCGTACGGTGAGATAGCGCGGCTCAAGGAGGAACTCGAGCGGGAACGGGACTACCTCCGGGAAGAGGTGCGGGTGTCCATGAACTTCGGCCGGGTCGTGGGCGGCAGCCCGGCCCTGCTCGCCATGCTGGCGCGGATCGAGGCGGTCGCCGACACGCCGGCGAGTGTCCTGATCCTGGGTGAAACGGGCACAGGCAAGGAGCTGGTAGCCCACGCTATCCATGCGCGCAGCAGCCGGACCAACGCTCCACTGGTCAAGGTCAACTGTGCATCGATTTCCGACGAGCTGTTTGAGAGCGAGTTCTTTGGTCATGTGCGTGGTGCTTTCACAGGAGCCCATCGGGATCGGGTCGGGCGCTTCCAGCTGGCTGATGGCGGGACTATTTTTCTGGACGAGGTTGGCGAGATCCCGCTGGCCCTGCAGGGCAAGCTGCTGCGGGTGCTTCAGGAGAAGGAATTCGAGCGGGTCGGCGATGAAACGACGCGGATGGTGGATGTGCGGGTGATTGCGGCGAGCAACAAGGACCTGGAGAAAGCTGTTGAGGCCGGCGAGTTCCGGGAGGACCTCTACTACCGCCTGAGCGTCTTCCCTGTGCAGGTGCCACCCCTCCGTCGCCGCGGCGACGACGTCGTCCAGCTCGCGGTGCACTTTCTGCAGCAGGTTTGCCGGGAGTTCGGCCGCCCCTGCCCGCCAATCACCCAGGCCCAGGCGGACGCCCTGCGGCGCTATCCCTGGCCGGGCAATGTCCGTGAACTGAAGAACGTGATCGAGCGGGCGGTCATTCTCTCCACCGGCGACAACCTGCGCCTCGACCTGTCCCTGCCTGAGGCGGCGGTCGGGGTCAGTGGTGCCCCGGCAGCTGTTCCGTCTGCTGGAGTGATGCGGGAGGCCCGCCCGTTTCTCACGGAGATCCAGATGCGGGACCAGCAGCGGAACAACCTCGTCGCGGCCCTGGAGGCCGCCGATTGGCGTGTTGCGGGCAAGGGTGGCGCCGCCGATCTTCTGGGCATTCGCCCCTCCACGCTGGCCGATCGCATCAGAAGCTTTCAGATCCGACGCTGACGCCGGGCTCCAAGTTCCGGCACAATCACGCGCGCCGGGGGAAATGGTCCCACGGCCTCACCCGGGAGTCCGCCCACACATGTTCCGCAGGGAACTGAACTGCCGCCTATTGGCCGGCGCCCTGCTGCTGGGGACTGCCTTGCCTGTCCTGGGGCAGCCACAGACCACGTTGCCGGCCCCGGTCAACCGGATTCTGGTGCAGCGTCAGCTGCCGGAATCGTCGGTCAGTGTCTTCATTCAGCGGACGGGCACTGCGGAGCCGCTCCTGACCTTCAATGCAGATGTGCCCCGCAATCCCGCCTCAGTCGTGAAGCTCGTCACTACCTTTGCGGCGCTCGAGGCGCTTGGCCCCACTTATCAGTGGCGCACGGAAGTCTATGCAGATGGCCGCCTCGAGGGCGGAACGCTCACCGGCGACCTTCTGCTCAAGGGCTATGGCGACCCCTATCTGGTCACGGAGCGGCTGCTGCTTCTGCAGCGCGACCTGCGCAACCGCGGCCTGCGGACTATCGACGGCGACCTGATCATCGACAACTCCTGGTTTGCCCGGGAGGAGCTCGATCCCGGCGCCTTCGACGGGCAGGACTATCGGGTCTACAACGCGTTGCCGGATGCGTTGCTGGTGAACTACCAGGCCGTCAACTTCATCTTTCGGCCGGATGCCGCGCGGGGACGGGTTGAGATTCTTGCGGATCCCGCCATCGCCAACGTGGAGATTCTGAACAACATGCGGTTGTTCAAAGGCACCTGCGGGTCCGGCAAGAGCGGCATCAGCATGGTGGTGGGCAAGTCTTCTGCCCGGCCGCGAGTGACCTTCGCCGGCTCGCTGGCAAGCCAGTGCGACGAGTACCAGTTGCTCCGCTCGATCCTGGATGGCCCGGCCTTTGCCTACGGTGCCTTTCGGGGTCTCTGGGAAGAACAGGGCGGCCGGGTAACGGGAGGGTTTCGCCAGGGGCAGGTGCCGGCGGGCAAGACCCCGTTAATCACCTTTCAGTCGCCACCTCTGGCGGAAGTGATCAGACCCGTCAACAAGATCAGCAACAACGTGATGGCCCGCCAGATCTTTCTCACCCTGGGGGCCGAAAAGCTCGGCGCACCCGGGACGCTGGAAAAGGGCCGGCAGGCAACCGTGGCCGCTCTCGCCAGTGAGGGCCTCAATTTCCCGGAACTGCGGCTGGGGAACGGCTCCGGCCTGTCCCGCGAAACCCGCATGAGTGCGGGAAGCCTGGGCCGGATGCTGCTGGCAGCCCATGCCAGCCCGTTCCAGCCGGAGTTCCAGGCGTCCCTCTCCCTGTCGGGCCTGGACGGGACAACCCGGCGCCGGTTCAAGGATGACCCGTCACCCGGCGATATGCATCTGAAGACGGGCACTCTCAATGGCGTGACCGCGATTGCCGGCTATGTGCACAGCCAGTCCGGAGCGGACTACGTGGTAGTCATGATCATGAACCAGGCCAAGGCCACCTGGGGCGGGGGTAAAGATGCCCAGAACGCTCTCCTTCGCTGGGTCCATCAGCGCTAGAATTGACCGCACGACCACCATACAGAGAGCCCCCATGAAGCTGATTACCGCCATCATCAAACCCTTCCGGCTCGACGACGTGCGCAATGCCCTCTCGGAGGTTGGCGTCAACGGCATGACCGTCACCGAGGTGAAGGGCTTCGGCCGCCAGCGCGGTCACACCGAACTGTATCGGGGTGCAGAGTACGTGGTGGACTTCCTGCCCAAATCCAAGGTGGAAGTCGCTGTGAGTGATGAACTGGTCGAGCGGGTTATCGAGGCCATCACGGCCGCGGCCCGGACCGGCAAAGTCGGTGACGGCAAGATCTTTGTGACGGACCTGCACCAGTCCCTGCGCATCCGCACCGGTGAAACTGGCGACAACGCACTGTAGGAGCGCGCTGCCGGGCTTTCCACACCCGGAAGCCGAGCAGCACAGCCAGGATGCCGCAATAGATCAACGGCTCCCGCACGTCCTTCTTCACCAGCCAGTAAAAGTGCCAGCAGCCAAGGATGGCGATCGGGTAGACCAGTTTGTGCAGGGTCAG
>JBBQJK010000186.1:0-5448 GCA_038325835.1 Gammaproteobacteria bacterium | reverse complement strand
ACCTGGACAGCTCATGGTCTACCTGCTGCTCGACCTGCAACGTGCGGGGCTCGGTGTCCGCCAGGTCGTGTGCGCGCTGGAGGATGCCGTCATAAAGCTGGCCGCCGTCCACGGCATCACGGCGTCAGCCCGCCGGGAGGCGCCCGGTGTGTACGTGGCCGGGGCCAAGGTCGCCAGCGTCGGCCTGCGAGTGCGACGGGGCTGCACCTACCACGGGCTGGCGCTCAACGTGGCCATGGACCTGGCACCCTTCGCGGGAATCAATCCCTGCGGCTATCCGGGGCTGGCGGTGACGTCGCTTGCGGTGCTGGGTGGGCCGACCGACCTGGACCCGGTAGGCAGCGACTTCGCGGCGCTTCTCCTGTCGAAGCTGGGTCTGACGGTGGGCGCGCTTGTCGGAGCGCCTTCAGGCGCGATCGGTACTAATCGCGCCTAAAGGCGCTCCTACGGGCGCTCCTACGGGCGCTCCTGCCTGCGCGCCTTCAACTCTGCATCCAGTGCCTGCAGACGCTCGGGCGTCCCGACATCCGTCCACCTGCCTAAGTACTCCTCGCCCGTCACGGCGCCCTTCTCTGCGGCAGCCCGCAGCAACGGCGCGAGGGGAAAGCGCCCGGGCGTGGCCTGCGCGAAGAGCTGGGGATCGATGACGGAAATGCCGGCAAAGGTGCGGGTGTCCGGCCCGGAAGGCAGGCCGGCTCCGATTCGGTCACCCACCAGGGAGAAATCTCCCGCGGGGTGCTGGGGCGGGTTCGGCACCAGCACAAGATGCGCCAGTGTGCCGGCGGCCAGTGACCGCTGAGCAAACTCGTAGTCGCACGCAATATCGCCGTTGACCACCCAGAACGCCCCCGCGCCGAGCAGGGGCAGCGCGTGGTGAATGCCGCCGCCGGTTTCGAGGGGCTCCGGGCCCTCCTCGCTGAAGGCAAACGCCACGTCGTAGCGGCGCCCGTCACCCAGATAATCCTTCAGCTTCTCCCCGTGCCAGGAAAGATTGACGACGAGCTCCCGGATCCCGGCGCGGGCCAGAGCGCGGATGTGATAGTCGATCAGCGGCTGGCCGCCCGCGGGCAGGAGCGGCTTGGGCAGGTCATTGGTCAGAGGCCGCATCCGCTCGCCGCGGCCCGCAGCCAGAATGAGCGCGCGCATGCCCGGCATGGTAAGGCGAAACCGGGCCGGACTGGCAGGCCGCGCCGCTATACTTCACCGGTCAACGAATGGGCAATTCCGGGGGACTCGTGCGCCGCAGCCTGCTAAGCCTTCTGCTGTGGACTGCGCTGGCCCGGGGCGGCGATGCCGACCCCCCGACGTCATTCGGTTGCCCCATCCCGACCCCGCCTCCCCTGAGCCGCAACGCCGGCCTGCCGGGTGCAGAGAGCGGGGACGCAGACGACACGGCATTTTCCGGCGTGGCACCCCAGGAGGACACCATCGACATCGTCTCGGGTGACCTGGAAGTGGACCTCAACGGTCCCTCGACGTTCAACGACCGGCTCGTCCTGCGCCAGGGCAGCCGTCAGTTCGGGGCCGACACGGGCCGCTATGACCGGAGCACCGGTGAATTTGCCGTGTCTGGCAATGTGGACTTCCGGGATCCGGCGTCCTGGGTGAGGGGCGAGGCGGCCCGCTACAACGCCACGACGGGCCTGTTCAGCATCGACGCAGCCGAGTACGAGCTGTTCACGGTGCCCGCCCGGGGTTCGGCCAAGCGCATCGCGGTGGAGGCAACGGAGCAACTGTCGCTCACCGATGTCACTTACACCACCTGCGCTCGCGGCGACAACGACTGGCTGCTCCACGCCGGGTCACTGAAGATCGATCGCGCCGCCGGGACGGCGACGGCCCGCAACGCCCGCCTGGAGTTTCTGGGGGTCCCGATCCTGTATACCCCTTACCTGACTTACCCCATCGACGATCAGCGCCGATCGGGCCTGCTGTTACCAGATGTGGGCAGTAGCCGGCAGCGGGGAGTGGAGTTCGCGCAACCCTACTACTTCAACCTGGCGCCCAACTACGACGCGACCTTCACGCCCCACTACATGTCCCGGCGGGGACTGCAGGCGGAAGGCGAGTTTCGCTACCTGGGCGGGGGAACGTCCGGGTTCGCTACAGCCGCTTTCCTGCCCGACGACGAGGTGACAGGCCATAACAGGACCGAACTGGTCTGGTTCAATCAGTCGCAGCTGCCGCTAGGCTGGCGCGGCACGCTTGACGCGACGGATGTCAGCGACTCCGCTTACTACGAGGACCTCAGCAACGGCCTCGCCAACACGAGCCAGGTGGCCCTGAACCGGAGCATCACCTTCGAGCACTTCAGCGGCAGCTGGTCCACGCTGCTGCAGGTGAAAGACTATGAAATGCTCGACGACGCTCTCACCCCGGATGAGAAGCCCTACCGGGAGCTACCGCGGCTCGCGCTCAACGGTTACTGGCCGAACGCCGGCTTCGGCCTGACGCTGGGCGTGGGCTCGGAAATAGCCTACTTCGACCGGGACACCGGCGTCACCGGCTTGCGTGCCCACCTCCAGCCGGAGGCCTCGCTCCCGCTGGCACTAGGCCCGCTGGAGATCGAGCCTTTCGTGGGTCTCGACTACACGGCCTACAACCTCAACAATCTCGCACCGGGCGAGGAGGACTCGCCGAGCCGCGTCATACCCCTCTACAGCGTGGACCTGCGCACCCTGCTGGAGCGTTCCTGGGGTGACGAGGGCAAGTGGCTGCAGACCATCGAGCCACGAGCCCAGTTTGTCTACGTACCCTTCGAGAACCAGGACCAGTTTCCCGTCTTCGATACGATTCAGCCGGACTTCAGCTTCGTGCAGCTGTTTCGCCGGAACCGCTACGTCGGGCTCGACCGGCTCGGCGACACCAACCAGCTGAACCTGGGCGTCACCACCCGCCTGATTCGCTCGCAGGACGGTTCCCAGTTCCTGACGGCAACCATCGGCGAAACCCAGTACTTCAGTTCCCAGGAGGTCGTGCTGCCGGGAGAGCAGCCTAGCGACGACACTGCGTCGGACTACATCGCCGAACTGGGCATGAACCTGAACGAGCAGTGGAAACTGGATCTCGGCTATCAGTGGGATTCCGACCTGGGCGTCACCCAGCAGGCGGAGGCCCGGATTCTCTACCGCGCCGACGACTTTCGGGTGGTCAATCTGTCCTATCGCTTTCGTCGGGATTCCGTCCGGGAAATCGACCTGGCCGGCGCCTGGCCCCTGGGCAAGCGCTGGAACATCGTGGGCCGCTACGACTATTCCCTGCTGGACAACAAACCGCTGGACCGCTTCGTCGGCATCGACTACTCGACGTGCTGCTGGGGCGTGCGGCTGGTTGCCAACCGCAACCTGACCACACGGGATGGGCAGTCAGACTCCGCCATCTCGTTGCAGCTGCTGCTGAAGGGCTTTGGGAGCGCCACCAGCCCGGCGGAGAGCCTGCTGGGCCGTGGTATTCTGGGCTACGACAGTTTCGACCGGTACTGACCCCCGCCACGATGAAGCACGCCCGCCTAGCGACATTCCTGCGCCCGCTGGCTGCATTGGCCCTGGTGAGCCTGGCATCCGTGGCCGGGGCCCAGACACGGGAACTGAGCAGCAGCGGCGAGCTGCTGGATAGCATCGTGGCGCTCGTGAACGACGGCGTCGTGCTCCGCAGTGAGCTCCGGGCAGAAACGGAGCGCATCGTTGCCCGCCTGCAGAAGCAGGGCACCCAGCTGCCGCCGACGCCGGTCCTGGAGCGGCAAGTACTGGACCGGCTGATCATCGAACAGCTGCAGGTACAACGGGCAGAGAAGGTCGGCATCAAGGTGTCCGACGAGACGCTGAATCAGGGGCTGGCCAACATCGCTGAGCGCAACAACGTGCCGCTCTCCGACCTGCCGGCCTTACTCGCCCGGGAAGGCGTGGACTATGCAAGCTACCGGCGCGAACTCCGCCAGCAGATCACCACCGACCAGTTGCGCCAGCGGGATGTCCTGCAGCGGATCAGCGTCTCGCCGAAAGAAGTGGAGACCTACCTGGCGCGGCAGGAGGGCAAGGCCAGCCTGCGCCAGGAGTTTCTCATCTCGCACATTCTCATCGCCGCACCCTCGAGCGCCACGCCGGAGCAGGTCCTGGCGGCGGAGAGCCTCGCAGACGATCTCTACACGCGCCTGCAGGCTGGCGAAGACTTCGCCAAGCTGGCGGTCGCCTACTCCAGCGGCCAGCAGGCCCTGGAAGGCGGCAGCCTGGGCTGGCGCAAGGGGAGCGAGCTGCCCAGCCTGTTCGCCGACGTGGCCCCCGGCCTCAACCTGGGTCAGGTCGCTGAACCCGTGCGCAACGCCAGCGGCTTTCATCTCATCAAGCTGGACGACCGCCGCGGAGGCGAGGCAGTCATGGAAAAGCAGACCCGCGCGCGACACATCCTGCTGACCACCAACGAAGTACTCGACGATGGCTCGGCACGGGAGCAGCTCAAGGCCATCCGGGAGCGGATTCTCGCCGGCGAGGACTTTGCGGCGGTGGCCAAGGCCGTTTCAGAAGATCCGCAGTCCGCGCTGGAAGGCGGTGATCTGGGCTGGGCCGGCCCCGGAAACTTCGTGCCCGCCTTCGAGGAGCAGCTGAACAAGCTCGAGATTGACGAGATCAGCGAACCCTTCAAGACCCAGTTCGGCTGGCACATCATTCAGGTGCGCGAACGCCGGGTGTATGACGCCACGGGAGACAAGCAGAGACAGGAAGCCATCCTCGCCATCCGCAACAGCAAACTGGGTGACGAGGTGGAGCTCTGGACCCGGCGGCTGCGCGACGAGGCGTTCGTCGAGTACCGGCTCTAGCGCTCCCCGGCGGACTTCGTCATGGCGGCCGCCATTCCTCGCATTGCCCTGACCCTGGGCGAGCCCGCCGGCATCGGCCCTGAGCTGATCCTGGAGCTGGCGCGCCAGCCCTGGCCTGCGGAGCTGGTGATCTTCGGCGACCCTCGCCTGCTCGCGAGCCGGGCACGCGCGCTGGGCCGGCAGGTCGGCATTGCCGAATTCAGCGGCGCTAGCCCGGCTACCGAAGCCCGTGTGGGCCGCCTTCTGGTTGCGGACTTTCCGCTGCCGGTTCCCGTCGTACCGGGCCGGCTTGATCCACGCAACGCGCCCTGGGTTATCGAGTTGCTGCGGCAGGCATGCAGGGGCTGCCAGCAGGGCTACTTTGACGCGGTGGTCACAGCCCCCGTGCACAAGGGCATCATCAACGACGCCGGCATTCCGTTCACTGGCCACACCGAGTTCCTCGCCGAGTTCACGGGCAGTCCAACGCCCGTCATGCTCCTGGTGGCAGGCCCGCTCCGCGTGGCGCTGGTGACTACGCACATGGCCTTGGGCGCGGTGCCCGCTGCCATCACGAGGGAGCGCGTCGAGTCCACCGCCCGGATTCTCGTGGACGGGCTGCAACGACGCTTTGGGATCTCGGCACCGCGCATCGT
>JBBQJK010000185.1:0-5467 GCA_038325835.1 Gammaproteobacteria bacterium | reverse complement strand
GTCCCTGGCCACGGCGCTACCCGCGCACGCGCAGGACGCCGCTGCCTTGACGGCGCGCTACGCGGCACTGCGCGGGCAATTGGCCAGCGACCAGTACCCGCGCCCGCTTTACCTCGAGTCCACTGCGAGCCGCGATGCACTGAGAGGCGACGTGTATGCGCTGTTGAACCAGCGCTTTGCCCTGGTGGCCTCGGCACTTCAAGACCGGGGCAAATGGTGCGACATCCTGATCCTGCACCTGAACGTAAAAGGCTGCCGTCCGGCCAACTCGAGCGCGGGCAAGGCTCTCCGGGTGAACGTTGGGCGGAAATTCGACCAGCCACTGGACGATACCTACCTGTTCGACTTCCTGTATGCGGTGGAGGTCGACCCCGGTTACCTGCGAGTGGCTTTGAGTGCCGGCGAAGGGCCGCTCGGCACGAGCGACTACCGCATCATTGTCGAGGTGGTGGCGCTCGATGCCGGGCGCAGCTTTCTGCACTTGTCGTACTCCTACGTTGACAAGCTCCCCGCGCGCATGGCGATGCGCGGTTACCTGGCGACAATAGGGCGCGACAAGGTCGGGTTCAGCATTGTCGGCCGGAAGCCCGACGGTCAACCGGTCTACATCAACGGAGTGCGCGGCGTCGTCGAGCGCAACACGATGCGCTACTTCCTGGCGTTGGAAGCCTACCTCGGTGCATTGTCGGCGCCAGACCCGGCGCAGATGGAGATACGCCTGGACACCTGGTTCACTGCAGCGGAGCGTTACCCCGCTCAGCTGCACGAAATGGAGCGCGCCGATTACCTCGACATGAAGCGCAAGGAAGTGCGGCGCCAGCAGGCGCCGGACCCTTCAGAGTGAAGCTTCCGGGGGCCCTCGTCTTACTCTCCCAGCAGTTCGCCGACCGGCTTGAGGTCTTCCACCCGGTCGCACACCGCCTTGACCATCATGATGATGGGCACCCCCAGCAACAGGCCCCACACGCCCCACAGCCAGCCCCAGAACAGCACGCCGACGAATACGGCAACGGCATTCATCCGGCTGGCACGTCCCGTCAGCCAGGGTGTGAGCAGGAAACCTTCCAGGCTGGTGATGAGCAGGGCGACGGCGCCGACCAGCAGCGCCATTTCCAGGTTGCCGAACTGGAGCAGGGCCACGATGGACATACCGGCTGTGACGACGACCGGTCCGAGATAGGGAATGGTATTGAGGAGCGCGGCAGCGATGCCCCAGATCGCCGCGTGTTCCACGCCGATCCAGAGGAATGCGAGCCAGGTGGCGACGCCGACCAGGAGGCTCGTGGCCAGCTGCACCAGCAGGAACCGCTGGATCTGGTCGGAGATCTCATCCAGGACCCGGACGGTGATTCGCCTTGTGGTGAGCGTGGGGCCCGTGATCCTGACCAGCTTGCGCCGGAAGGTATCCCCGGCCGTCAACAGAAAAAAGGCCAGGAAAAATACCACGGTGGCCTGGCCGACCGCGGTGACCGCGCCCAGTGTTCCCATCCGCAGGAAGCTTTGTACGTTCAGGCTGGGCTGCTCGATCTGAACGCGGGTCACGCCCCTCGGGGCCGAAGATGCCTGGACCCCGCTGTCGTTGGCCGCCCGTTCCAGCTGGTTGGCCGCCTTCTGCATGTTATCGATGACGCCTGCGGAAGCCGCACCCGGCCCGCGTAATGTCTGGCGAAAGTTCAGCGCGGCGTCGGGCAGGGTCTTGATCAGCGCCGCGGCATCGTCACTGAGCGAATAGCCGATCGCGCCCGTGCCCCCCAGGATTCCGAGCAGCAAAAAGGCCGCCCCGATGGCGCGGGGAATCCGCCAGTGCTGCAGGCGAGTGACGAGCGGGGAGAGCGTGTAGCTGATCAGCACGGCCAGCATGACGGGAATGCACACGGCGCTTGCCCACCGCAACATCCAGATGATCGCGAACAGCGTCAGCAACGTGAGCGCCCAGTTCCGGGCTTCTCCCGGCAGGCTGACAACGGGCGCGACGGGTGCCGCTGGCGCCTCGGTCGGGAGGCTGCTGTCCGCCGGGCCCGGGTCGGGGCGGTAATTCACGGGATCCGGTGGACCAATTGACCGTGTTTGTGTTCGTGATGGAACGCCGGCGTCATAAACCAAGGACCTTCCAGCCCTGAATCAAGCGACTATACGCCCGCACCATCCCGATCCTTTGAGCGCCAGCGAACAGAACATTTGCTGGCAATCAGCCATATATCGCCCATGACACATCTTCTCCCTGCCCTGCCTTATGACTACTCGGCGCTCGAACCGCACATCGACGCCCGTACGATGCATCTGCACCACGACAGGCATCACGCGGCCTACGTGGCCAAGCTGAATGCGGCGCTGGCACCCCACACCGAACTGCGGGGGCGCACGGCTTCCTGGCTCTTGCTCAATCTGACGAAGATCCCCGACGACATCAGGGCAGCCGTCCACCACAACGCGGGCGGGCACGTGAACCACAGCCTGTTCTGGCAGGCCATGGCCCCGGGCGGCCGTGGCGCGCCCACGGGAAGCCTGGCAGCCGCGATAGACCGGTCTTTCGGCAGTCTCGGGAAGTTGAAGGCGAAATTCGTCGCCGCGGGAACCGCCGTGTTCGGCTCCGGCTGGGTCTGGCTGGCGAGGGGAACACGGGATGACGCCCCGCTTGAGGTGCTCACGACATCCGGTCACGACAATCCGGGCATGAAGGGCCGCTTCCCGCTGTTGCTGAATGACGTCTGGGAACACGCCTATTATCTGAAGTATGAAGATCGGCGTGCCGACTATCTCACGAGCTCCTGGTCGGTCGTCAACTGGGAAGAGGTGACCCGCAGATTCGAACGTTCCGGGGGTACTGCGGAAGAGCGCTGGGAGAATGAAGGCGGCCATCTGCTCAGCTCGACAACCTGATCGATGCAGTACCTGTCGAGCAGGGCGCCGTGACGTCGGGCTACGCGGCGCAACGCCAGACCGTGATCGAGCTGCTCAATGAGGCACTCGCGACCAAGCTCGTCTCCGTACTGAGATACAAGCGCCACTACTTCATGGCCACCGGCATTCACGCCGCACCGGTCGCGGCGGATTGTCTTGAGCATGCGAACGCGGAGATGCAGCACGCCGACAGCCTCGCCAAGCGCATCGTGGAACTGCGTGGCGCGCCGAACTTCTCGCCTGACGGGCTGTCGGAACGCAGTCATGCCGAGTATGTCGAGGGCACCACGCTGCGGGAGATGATCAAGGAAGACCTCGTCGCCGAGCGCGTGGCCATTGAAAGTTACCGCGAAATGATCGCCTGGCTGGGTGATCAGGACCCGACGACACAACGTCTCCTGAGGGAGATCCTGGCCAGCGAAGAGGAGCATATGCTGGCGGCCGCAACCACGAACGCTACCTGTGCCAGGTCATCGCCGAAGGCGAATAGATGAGTCGAAGGTCACCGGCCATACCCGTTCCCTCTGGACTTCGAGCGGCATAAGCCCACAATCCGGACACCGGGGCCCCGGTGCGCCAGGGAGGTGAGCTATGACAACTCCGTCACGCCGCTCCGGCGCCCTCGCGCTGGGGGTACTACTCACTTTGATCGCCTGGCCGAGCGCGGCCCTGGCGCCGGTCATTGCGCTGCTCGCCAAGCAACTGGTCGAGCAGTCAATGACGTCCTTCATCAAGGACACGCTCCTCAACAGCCTGAACGGGATGGGCTGCAAGGGCATTGCCCTCACCAATGCGCTGAACACGCTCGATTCCGCCCGCCCAAGGCTTGGTTCTCTGCCCGGCATGCCGGGTATGCCGGGCATGGACGCGACGATGATCGGGGGCGCCGAGGCGAAGATGCGCGCCATGATGCCTGCCGGCATGGCGCTCGACCCCGCGCAGTTGGCGATGATGCAGGACGCGCAGACGGCGCTGGCCAACCCCTTGTCACCTCCCGAGACCGTGGCGACGATCGATGAACTGGCCGAGCTCGGGTTCCTGCCGGCCGAGTTTCAGACTGAGATGAAAGAGTGCATGGTGCTGGTGCCTGCAGCCGTGCCGGCGCTGGGCATGGGCATGGGGATGTTAAAGCCGATGGTGCCCCAGCTGCGCAGGGCGCGCGACCAGATGCGCGCCCTGTCGCCGGCGGAGCAGGACGAACTGGCCGGCGCCATGGCTGACGAACTGCGAGCGGTGCCGGCCGACGACCGTAAACCGTTCCTCGGGTCGCTGGACGGCGGTTTTTTCCCGCCGCGCGTCAGCGAGGGAGTGAAGGCGCGGTTGGGAGCCATGTAAGACTGCTGCAGTCGGTGGGAAGCGCGGACCGCGGGTGACCGGCTATGTGGCCCAGCGTACAGACGGGCCGGCGCAGCGCCGCACACTCTGGCAGGTCGGTCTGAGCTCTCAGGCCGCAGATTACAGGCCGCGGTAATGGCTCGAAGGGAGAAGACCCTCGCCCTGGTCACCCCCGGGTTGCTCATGGGAGCTTGCCATGCTCAAGACAGACGCGTACTGCAGCCCATTCGGCCTTGCCAGCGATCGGTTCCGAACGCATGAATAATCAAACTCAAGAGCAGATCGACCTGCTCAAGACGGGCGCTCTGCAGACTGCGATCTTGAACAGCGCGAACTTCTCGAGCATCGCCACTGACGAACAGGGTGTCATACAGATCTTCAACATCGGCGCCGAACGGATGTTGGGCTACAAGGCGGCCGATGTCCTGAACCAGGTGACGCCAGCCGACATCTCCGATCCGAGCGAAATCCTGCTGCGCGCCGCGGCGTTGAGCGTGGAGTTCGGGACAGCGATTGCACCAGGCTTCGAAGCCCTGGTGTTCAAGGCATCGCGCGGGATCGAGGACATCTATGAGCTGACCTACGTGTGCAAGGACGGCAGTCGGTTGCCCGCCGTCGTGTCCGTCACTGCACTTCGCGACGCGCGCCAGGCGATCATCGGGTATCTGCTGATCGGTACCGACAATACGGCGCGCAAGCGGGCCGAAGAGGCGCTGATCAGAGCGGGCGCCCTGCAGAGCGCGATTTTCAACAGTGCCAACTTCTCGAGCATCGCCACGGACGCCAAAGGCGTCATCCAGATCTTTAACGTCGGGGCCGAACGCATGCTCGGCTATGCGGCAGCCGATGTCTTGAACAAGATTACCCCAGCCGACATCTCCGACCCGCAAGAAGTCATCGCCCGTGCCAAGGCGCTCAGCGGCGAACTCGGCACAGCGATCTCTCCCGGCTTCGACGCCTTGGTCTTCAAGGCCAGACGCGGCATCGAAGACATCTACGAACTGACTTATATCCGCAAGGACGGCAGCCGCTTCCCCGCGGTTCTGTCCGTCACGGCGCTGCGCGATGACCAGGACGAGGTTATCGGCTACCTGCTGATCGCCACCGACAATACAGCACGTTTGCAGGCCTCGCAGTACGCCCGCAGCTTGCTCGAAGCCAGCCTCGACCCCCTGGTCACTATCAGCAACGACGGCAAGATCACGGACGTCAACGAGGGCTTGATCAAGGT
>JBBQJK010000184.1:0-5473 GCA_038325835.1 Gammaproteobacteria bacterium | reverse complement strand
ACTGAGCACAAGATCCGTGAACCGGTCCACAATGGCCGGATCGGATTTCCTGCCAGCCAACAGGACCCGAAACTCTCCCTGCCAGACCGCCCGCCGACGGAGCCAGTCGCTGGAAAGGTCGTGCATCTGTGCCGTTTGTCTGGTGACGAGGGCCTCCTGCGAGGTATTCAGCTTGCCCGTAAAGCGGCGAAACGCACGAATTATCTCCTTGTCCTGCTTCCCACGGCGCTCTTCCAGACTGACACCAGAGTAGTCATCTTCAAGCTCGCTGTTCTTCTCAGCAAGCCTCGCGAAAAGTGCCTCAACCTGCTCATCGGACAGCGTCTGCAGCAACCGGGCCAGGTCCGGGGCCACGTGCTGAAGCAGCGCGTCCCACAACTCGACAACTTCAGCGTAGCGGGCAGCGAGAAACTCCGCGTCTACACCAGTCTCCACATCTTCACGCACCCTGCGAGCCAAGGCGGCGTACTTTGGCAGCTGGGTGGCGCGATGCCAGGTGAGAGTCCCGGAAATCAGCCGCTTTGCCTGCGGCTCCTGCGCCCGGTCCAGCTCGAAGTAATCCTCGATGTACCAGAGTGCCAGCCAGTCCAGCTGGTTGTAGGCGACACGAATAACGCAGCCGCCGAGCACTGTTGCCACCAGCAGCCCGGTGATCAGCAGGCGGAGCCGGCGCCATCGGCGGGTCCACGGACTGTCGGGCTGCAGTGTCACGAGGCTCACGGATTCAGCGGGCTGGATCAGCCATAGGGGTGGCGAACAATGATGTTGTGATCACGATCAGGACCCGTCGAGATCATGTCGACTGGAATCCCGACAATTTCCTCCAGCCGCTGCAAATAGGCCCGAGCCTCAGCAGGCAACCCGTCAATACTCCGGATTCCCTTCGTGGACCCGGACCAGCCGGGGACTTCCACATAAGCAGGCTCTACAGCGCCGTACTGATCGACAAGCAGCGGCGGATTGCTGCTCACCTGGCCGTTCAGGCGGTAGCCCGTACAGACCTTCACGACGGGAAAGCCGTCGAGGACGTCGAGCTTGGTGACGCACAGGCCGGTCACACTACTGTTGATCACGGCCCGCCGCACGGCTACGGCATCAAACCAGCCACAGCGCCGCGGACGGCCGGTGGTTGACCCGAACTCGCCTCCAACTCTCGCCAGCCGCTCGCCGGCCTCGTCAAAGAGTTCCGTAGGAAATGGTCCGCTGCCAACCCGAGTGGCATAGGCCTTGACGACCCCAAGCACATAGTCAAAGTCGGCTGGCCCAAGGCCCGAACCAGTGGCAGCGGCGCCGGCCGAAGTGTTGGAGGACGTGACATACGGATAGGTTCCGTGGTCCACGTCCAGCAGTGCGCCCTGGGCGCCCTCAAACAGCAGCTTCGCGCCGCTGCGGCGCAGATCACTCAGGTAAGCGACCGTATCGATAACCATGGGGCGAATGCGGCGAGCCAGGTTCAGGCACTCCTCCAGGGTGGCATCCACGTTGACCTGTTCGGCTGCGTAGTAGCGCGCCAGCATGAAGTTATGCAATTCCATAACCTCGGCGAGTCGCTCGCCGAAGAGCCGTTCGTCGAATAGGTCTGCGACTCTCAGGGAACGTCGTCCCGCCTTGTCCTCGTAGGCAGGGCCTATACCCCGGCCCGTGGTGCCAATCGGACGGTTGCCCAGCGCACGCTCCCGCGCCTGATCCAGGGCTATATGGGTCGGCAGGATAAGCGGGCACGCGGGGCTGAGCTTGAGGCGATTAACCACGGCAATGCCCCGGGCTTCGAGACCGTCGATCTCCTTGACCAGCGATGGGAGATGGACCACGACACCATTGCCAATAACGCAGGCCACACCGGGATGCAGGATGCCCGACGGAATCAGGTGCAGGACCGTCTTTTGGCCGTTGATTATCAGGGTGTGGCCGGCGTTGTGGCCGCCCTGAAAGCGCACCACGGCTTGAGCCTGCTCAGTCAGCAGGTCCACGATCTTGCCCTTGCCCTCGTCACCCCACTGGGTGCCAATGACGACGATGCTATTGCCCACGATCAGGTTCCGCTCCGCACGAACGCCAGCAACACAACCCCGGCCAGCATGCTCGCCAGCCCGAAGATGCGGAGCTGCCGGGCGGGCAGCCCCGCAATCAAACTCATGCTCCGTCGCCAGCCCTCCGGACTCAGGAAGGGCAGGAAGCCTTCCAGCACGAGGTAGAGCGCAAGCCCTGTCAGGAAATCATTCCAGTCCATCGCTTCAACCACGGTGCCGCCAGCGGCATCCAGCGGGCCTCGACGCCAGTCATTCCCCGCCGGGAATCCCGGGCCGGATCAGCGCCCTGCGTCGGGCCGTTCCATGTAGCGGAAGAACTCGCTGTCCTTGTCGAGTACCAGGAGGTCACTCTCCTTGCCCAGAGACCGGCGATAGGCCTGGATGCTCCGGTAGAAGGCGAAGAACTCCGGATCCTTGCGGTAGGCCTCGGCATAAATCTGCGCAGCCTCCGCATCACCGGCGCCACGTACTTTCTCTGCTTCACGATAGGCTTCAGCAAGAGTAACTGTCCGCTGGCGGTCAGCCTCGGCGCGGATCTGTTCCGCCGCCTCGGCACCCTGGGCTCGCAGTTCGGAGGCCGTTCGCGCGCGCTCCTGCCGCATCCGGTCAAAAACTGAATCGCTGACCTGCTCAGGAAACTCAGTGCGCTTGACTCGCACATCGACAACTTCGATACCGAGGGTCAACGCATTCTTCCGCGCACTGGCCAGCATATCGTCAAGCAACTCCCGACGCTCTGCGGTCACGGCCTGGGGGACCGTCCGTTTGGCAAACTCGCTGCGGACCCCGTCTTTCACGATTTCGATCAGTCGCTGGGCGGCGAGCAATTCGTCGCCCCGGGTGGCCCGGTAATAGGCACCGACGTCGACGATTCGCCACTTGACGAAGAAGTCCACGAACAGGTTTTTCTTCTCCAGAGTCAGGAAAAGCTCCTGCGGATTGCTCTGGGTCAGTACCTGGCGAGGGTACTTCCGTACGTCGTTAATGAACGGCACCTTGAAGTGCAGCCCTGGTTCGAACTCTGTCTGGATGATCTTGCCCAGCCGGAACTTTATGGCCAATTCCCGTTCGTCCACGGTGAACATGGACATGCTGGCAATCCAGGCCAGAAGCAAAATACCAAAGGGCAAAAGTGCGCGAATGTTCATCGGGCCTCTCTCGTACGGCGATCTTCCCGGTCGCGGGTTACGGTGGACGCTTCGGCGGCCGCACTGGCCGCCGGGGCCTGGACAGGTTGATTCGGACCCGCCGCCGGCCGGCGGTTCTGGTTCTGCTCCAGAATCTTGTCCACCGGAAGGTAAATCAGGTTACTGCCCTTGGCTGTATCCACCAGGACCTTGCTCGAGTTGGCGTAAATGTCTTCCATCGCCTCCAGGTACAGACGACGACGGGTAACCTCGGGGGCCTTCTGGTATTGGGCCAGCAATTGCGTGAAGCGGGACGCCTCGCCCTGGGCATCAGCAACCACGCGAGCCCGGTAGCCTTCAGAGTCCTGCTGGCGACGTACAGCTTCGCCACGGGCCCTCGGGATCACGTCGTTCGCATAGGCCTGAGCTTCGAAGGAGACTCTTTCCTTGTCCTCGCGCGCCTTGATGGCGTCCTGCACAGCCGCCTCGACCTGACTGGGAAAGTTGGCGTCCTGCAGATTGACCTTGGTCACGAACATGCCGGTCTGGTACTCGTCCAGAGTCTGCTGTATCAGCTTCTCTGTCTGCACGGCGATCTCGGTTCGACCCTCCAGGAGCACGAAGTCCAGCTTGTTCTTGCCGATCACTTCACGAATGGCGCTCTCGCTGATGTCCTGCAGCGTGGCTTCGGGGTCGCGGACGTTGAAGAGATACTGCACTGGATCTGCACGACGGTACTGGACGACCAGGTCGACCACGACAATATTCTCGTCAGCCGTCAGCATGCGGGTCTGCAACTTGAACGGCACCACCTCGTTGATGTTGACGCGCTCAACCCGCTCGATTGGCCAGGGCAGATGCCAGCGCAGCCCCGGCTCGGTGGAGGTCTGGTACATGCCGAAGCGGGTCACTACGCCACGCTCAGCAGCATCGACCCGATAGAAGCCGGTGGCCAGCCAGATCACTCCGACAACGATCGCGACCAGACCAAGCAGCGGGGCGTTGATCGGGTTGCCGGCCGGACCCGCGGGACGCTGCCCTCCTCGCCCACCCCTGAAGAAGGTGCTCAGGCGCTGTTGCCAGTCGCGGACTATCTTGTCCAGGTCAGGCGGCCCATCGTTGCGCCCCCTGTCCCAGGGATTCTTCCCGTTGCCAGATTCGTTCCAGGCCATGCCTTCAGCCCACGACTTTCATGTTCATACCGTACTCTACCGCGCAATCACTGGTGGACCCACCCCGGACTCCGACCAACCGGGGCCAGGAAGCAGGTTGTCAGAGAGCACATTGAGTTGCTCTCGCCGGTTAAGTTCCTCAAAACGGCGGCGATCGAGCTCCAGATCCAGCTCCCAGCTGCCATCCCCCCGGAGTCGTTCCGCGACGATAACTCCCATCTCGTAAAGACGAGCTCGCAAGCGGGCCTCGGCTGGAGTCAACCCCACCGTGCACTTCAGCAGGTCGACCTGGAGGAACTCTGCGACAGCCCCAAGCAGCAGGTCAACACCCCGTCCGGTATGCGACGACAGCCAGACCCTGGTGGGGCTCCCCGTTTCGGCGCGATCTACCCGCGGCTCGATGTTCAGTATATCAGCCTTGTTGTAGACCTGGATTCGCGGCAGATGGTCGGCTCCGATCTCTTCCAGAACCTTGACCACATCGTATATCCGCTCTTCATGGGCGGGATCGGCGCAGTCGACAACGTGCAGGAGCAACCGGGACTGCTCCGTCTCGTCCAGCGTAGAACGAAACGCCGCCACCAGTTCGTGGGGCAGGTCCCGGATGAACCCGACCGTATCGGCCAGAACAATACCATTGCCATCCGGCAAACTGACACGACGCAGCGTGGGATCGAGCGTTGCGAAAAGCTGGTTGGCAACCAGGACATCGGCGCGGGTCAACAGATTGAACAGGGTCGACTTCCCGGCGTTGGTGTATCCAACCAGGGATACCGTGGGTACTGCATCCTTGCGCCGCTTCTGACCAGACGTGCGCCGCTGGCGAGACACCTTCTCCAGACGCTCATGAAGACTGCGAATGCGTATTCCGATAAGTCGGCGGTCGGTCTCAAGCTGGCTCTCGCCAGGACCGCGCATACCGATTCCGCCCTTCTGTCTCTCAAGGTGGGTCCAGCCCCTGACAAGTCGGGTGGACAGATGCTCCATCTGGGCCAGCTCAACCTGGAGCTTGCCCTCGCGCGTACGCGCCCGCGCGGCAAAGATGTCAAGAATCAGTGCCGTTCGGTCGATAACCTTCACCTTCAGCGCCTCCTCGAGGTTGCGCTGCTGCGAAGGGGTCAGTTCGTCATCGACGACGACGACG
>JBBQJK010000183.1:0-5493 GCA_038325835.1 Gammaproteobacteria bacterium | reverse complement strand
TGCCAACGATTCTCTCGCAACAACTGAGTGGTTTCAGTAATCCATGAGTTAAAGTCCCGCAGACGTTTACCGGGGAGTTGCCCAGCCATGACTGAATACGCCGCGTGGCTCTACGCGCACATTCTGCTGTTCGTTTTCTGGGTCGGCACCGATATGGGCGTGTATCTGGCCGCCCGGCGGTCCACCGATCCCAGTCTGAGCTTCATGACCCGGGTGACCCTGCTGCATATGGCACTGCGCATTGAGCTGCTGCCCCGGACGATGTGGAAAGCGGCGCTACCTTTCGGCGTGATGCTGTCACGGGAGTTGGGGTTCCTGCCCATTTCTGAGTTGGCTGTAGGCCTCGTGTGGCTCTTCAGCATCGTCTGGTGGGCTATCAGCATGGCGGGCGCCTACTGGTACGACAAGCCGGTGGGGCACCGCTTGGCCGGGATCACCAACTGGCTCACCGGCTTTGTCGGTATCGCCGTCATCGCCCTCTGCCTTTCGTCCTGGCTGGGTCACGGACCCTTCGTCCAGGACGTCCCCTGGCTGCACCTCAAGGTGGCCCTCTACGGGGTCATCAACCTGATGGTGATCTGGATGATCATCGCCTTTGACCCGCTCGGCGCCGCCTTTGGCCGCCTCGCCGTGGAAGGCTCGAAGCCCGAGATCGAAGCGATCATCAGCAGCACCATGAACCGGTCGACAGTCATCATCTGGTCCACCTACGCACTCATCGTTGTCGTCGGCTTCATCGGCACCACGAAGGTGCTCGGCTAGCGCCAGCCCCTGGCTGGCTGGCCGGCGAGAACCCTAGAGCAAAACTCCGTAGCCTGAAAAAGCAACGCCCCGGAGAACTCTCGTTCTCCGGGGCGTCTATTCCTGCGGCCTGAGGGACCCTGCTTCGCCCTAGCGACCCTCCTTTCGCCCTAGCGACCCTGCTTCGCCCTAGCGACCTTGGCCGAACCGGTACGTGGCGCGAACACCGATGACCCGGGGATCCGGCAGCGTGGCGAAGTAGTGGGTAGTGCCGAATCCGGCCGTGAAGCCGAGCTGGGTGACCTGCTCACCAAAGTCCGGACCGCTGCCGGCGGTGATGAAGGTATCGTCGTCTAAGACGTTGTTCATGTAGGCAATCACGTCCCACTTGTCGGAAGTCAGGCCGAGCAACATGTCCAGCCGGGCGTAGTCAGCGAGCTTCACCGCGTTGTCAAAGTCGAGGTAACGTTCGTCCTGCCAGCTGCCGTTCAGCTCAACAAGGTACTCGAAGGGCGTATCGAGAAAGGGCCGCTGCAGGGCCAGGGAAGACGAGTAGGACTGCTTCGGTGACCGCTCAAGCTCGTTGCCGTTGTTGTTCAGACGGCAGAAGGCCACGGGCTGCGCGGTGGGTCCGACGTTTGTAAAGTCGGCAGGGTTGGTGGACTCCTGGTCACCGAGCTTGTAGATGAGGGGGCAGGAGCCGTTCGCGGCTATCCGGACGAGATTCCGGGTGTCATCGACAAAGTCGGTGTACTTGGCATCCAGCAGGGTGCCGGAGAGGCCCAGCGTGAGTCCCTCCATGAAGCCCGGCTGCCACAGGACTTCAAACTCGAAACCCCAGACCTGCGTGCCGTCCACGTTGATGATCCGGGGCTGGGAAATGCCTTCTGAAGAGACGATCTGAATACCCTGCTGCTTCGCCGAGTAATCCTGCAGGAAGATGGAGCTGTTGACGTTCCAGAACCCCCCGGCCTCAAAGTTGGTCTTTACACCCACCTCCCAGGCCTCCAGTTCCTCGGCAGCGAAACGCTGGTCTTCGATGCTCGCGGGGGCGGCGCCGCCGCCGCCTGCCAGCTGGTTGATACCGTTGGGCTTCTTGGCCTGGCCATAGGAGAAAAAGAGATTAGTGCTATCCGTCGCCTTCCAGGCGAGCGTGACTTTCGGCGTGTTGTAGTTGGAGTAGCTGGAACCCTCCTGGTAACGCTGGGTCAGGGTGCCGTTGGCGGGATCGAGAATCGTGCCCGGCTGCAGGTTGAACACGATGCGCTCGATATCGCAGACCGTTCGAGCCTCCACCGGAAAGCCAGCCGTCGGGTTGCTGCCGGTAGCAAAGGCCGACTCGGTGCAGCTGGAGTTACCGGGAGTGCTGAGACTGAAAGACTCGTTGACCCACCGGTTCTCAAGACTCAGGCTGAAGTCGTCCGTCAGCTGCCAGTCAAGGCGACCGTAGAAGGACACGTCCCGGGTGCGGCCATCCCACTCCGCGCCGTACTGGGGGTCGGAGACCTGGCGACGGTAGTCCTGCACGCTGATATTGGTATTGTTAGTGCCATCGCAGATCCCCGCGACCTTGGCCAAGCTGCCGGTCGTTGCATCCAGCACTGGCACTGGCGCTGCCCCGGGCCCCGGAATGCGCGTGACAACGTTGCCTGCTGAATCCAGGAGCGGCTGGGCCCCGATCCGGCCATAGGGTGCGCAGAAGGTAATGTTGTTCCTGTCGGACAGCCTCCGAATGTCCTGGAAAAGCAGCGCGCCGGCGGTGAGCTGGACGGGACCGTCCCACTGGGTGGCGAAGCGGAACTCCTGGGAGTACTGGCGGGTGCTGGTTTCCTGGTTGGATTCGTTCTGACCCATCAGGGTATCGATGCGGCCGCCCGTCACCTTGCCGTTTGAGTCGTAGGTGTAGGGCACCGAGCCGTTGCCATTGAAGTCGGGCTTGGTGCTGGCCTGGTAGTCCTGGTCGTAGGAATCAGCCGCGTCGAAGTCGGTCCACCCGGTGTAGGAAGAAATCGTGCCATAGCCCAGGTCGAGGCTGGCGATCAGAGTCCCGAAGAACGTCTGGGTTTTAGTCCCAAAGAAATCCTTGCCGGTGTTTTCATCCTCGCTCAACGCCACTTTCACGCCGCCGGCGTTCTTGATCTCTCCCGGCAGGCAAAAGGCGGGAGGCCCCTCGGGATTAGTGGGATCAAAGCCAAACTTGGGGCAGAACGTGCCGAAATTGAACAGGTTGGTGGCTGAAGAACCGGCCTTCTGGGTGGCCGGGTTACCGGTAATGAAGGGTCGCTGGAGCGCCTTCGCGCTATCGGGCAGGAAGTAGGGGGTATCACCCTGCAGGTTAACGACGGCCCGCACGTCGTAGTTCTCTTCGCTGTACTCCAGCCGGGTCCGCACACGGATCGCATCCGCCGGCCGCCAGAGCATGGTCAGGGCCGCGCCGTAGCCGTCTGAACCACCGACGTTTTCGCCCGAGATGCTGTTCTGGTAGAAGCCGTCCTCGTTGAACTGCACACCGGTAACGCGCACACCGAAGGTATCGGACAGCGGGCCGCCGACCACGCCCGTAACCGTCCGGCGCCCGTAGTCCCCAATGTCGAAGCCCACATTGCCATTGAACTCGTCACCAGGATCTTTCGTGATGTAACTGATGGCGCCGGCAAAGGCCGCGCGGCCGTAGAGTGCGCTCTGGGGGCCCTTGACGACCTCGATGCGCTCCACATCATTCAGCAGGCGACGATTGGCGATGAGACCGGAACCCGCGTTGATGAAGTTCTCCGTCGTCACGTCAATACCGTCCACCAGGAAGGCCACGCTGGACCGCCCGCGGGTATTGGACAGGCCACGAATGGTGATGCGGTTGTCGGAGGGGCCGAAGGACTGGTCGAACTGCACACTGGGCTGGTTAGCCACGACATCCCTCAGATCGGTGATGCCCTGGCGCTGGATCTGCTCGGCCGTGATCGCGGACACGGCGATCGGTACATCCTGGAGGCTTTCTTCCTTGCGCCTCGTGCTGACGATGACTTCCTCGATCTGGGCGCTGGCAACGATCGGCAGCGCTTGAAGCACGGCAAAAAAGAGCCACACGCAAGCCGTGCGGCCGCTGACATTCCTGGACATGGTCATTAAAAATCCCCCGCGAAAGTTGCCGAGCCATAATACCAAACGGTCGCTCCAACGCTACACCCGGCAGCGGCGGGCAGCGGTCCTGCCCAACCTGCAGTCGAACCGGGCGAAGCGCCCGGCCGGGGGAGGCACGCTATAGCCAGTCCGGAGCCGATTCGCTATAGTCTTTTTGACTTTGCGGATCCGCGCTTTAATCTGGGGGAACGTCCTAATGAATTCGAGACTTGTCCGGTCGAAGGTTGCCCGGTATCTGAGCGTTGCCGTTCTGCCACTCGCCGTGGCAGGCGGGATTAGCGCCGCCGCCGCAGAGGAGAACACTGGCGGGCCCCGTTACACTTATTTTGATACGGGCTACAAGTGGACTGACGTGCTGTATGCCGTGGAGCAGCCGGGCGGAACCCATAACGGTGTCCAGCTGAACGGCTCCCTGGGTCTCGCCAAGGTCGGTCCGGTGGGTATCCAGGTTTTCGGCCAGTTCTTCGATGGCAACTTCGACGGCTCGACCGTGGAGTTCGACGACGGCGAGCTCGGCACGATCACCTGCAGTGACAGCCGGGATTCCCAGGCCGTCGCGGGAGGGCTTGGGGCCTACCTGCCGATCGCCGAGAAGACCAACTTCGAGCTGCGCGCGGGTTACATCGACATCACGAAGTTCCAGACCCCCAACAATCTCTGCCAGCTGGTCTCCGCTAGCGACACGGGCTATTTCGGCGAGGCCATGATCCGCAGCGAGATGTCAGAAAACGTGGAGCTGGAGGTGGGCTTCCGCTACTCCGAGTTGAGCGATTCGAACATTTCCAATAACGATGTACTGCTGGGGCTTGGTTACCACGTCACCGATTACCTCACCTTGCGGGCCACGGGCATCGTGTTCGACACGGATACGGGCTTCGAACTCAGCGCCCGGTTGTACTTCGGCGAGTTCCTTGGACGAGACACCATCTTCTGATCTCCAGAGATTGAATCCTTCAGATCCTCAATAGATGAATAAGTCAAACAGAACAGTTTCGGGAGCCGGGGAATGAGCAATAGATTGAGCGTACTGATGGCAATGGTTCTTGGGGGAACAGTGCTGGCCTTGCCGACGGCGGTGTTCGCGGGCGGCTACGTGGGCATTGGAATCGGCGCTTCGCGCAACGAGTCCAGCCTGCAGCAGCTCAACCTGGTACCCGACCTGCTCACGGACGTCGACGCCATCGGCAGCGACCCGGGTTTCAGCAGCACTGACGTCAGCGTGAATGCCACCCTGGGCTGGATGTTCACCAAGAACTTCGGCGTCGAGATTGGTTACACGGACTTTGGCGAGGCCGTGCAGAACTACGAGCTCCCGGAGGCCTGCAATGTCTTGGGCTGTCAAAGCCGCGAGTGGACCGCGCAGATGTCGACCTCCGGCATCCAGGCCTTCCTCGTCGGCAGCACGCCGATCAACGCAAGCCTCGATGCCTACCTCAAGCTGGGCTACATCTGGTGGGAGGCCGACTACAAGGGCTTTGAGCGCAACGTGATATTCACGCCGGGCCCGCCGATCGCCCAACGTAACCTATCCGTGAATGACTCCGACAGCGGCACGGATCTGGCCGCCGCCATGGGCCTGAACCTGAAGACGGATTCCCCCATTAGCGTGCGGGT
>JBBQJK010000182.1:0-5502 GCA_038325835.1 Gammaproteobacteria bacterium | reverse complement strand
GCATGCCCCAACTTCCGGACCCGGTCGATGACCCGGCGGCGGGCTATGGTGACAATGAAAGCGGTCTCACTGGCAATCTCCGGGTCATAGCGATGGGCGCTGCGCCAGATATCCAGGAATACCTCCTGCACCACCTCTTCCGCGTCGGCCCGGTTGCGCAGGTAGCGATGCGCGATGGACCACACCAGGGCACCGTAACCCACGACGCAGTCGTGCACGGCCGACGTCTCGCCGGCGGCTACCCGGACCAGGCTTGGTTTTAAGCTCATGGCATAAACTCTCCCGACCGCACCGGAGTGCCTGGAACGTCTGGCGGTGTCACGCCGGCGGCATCAGCACCGCATCAATAACGTGGATCACGCCATTGCTGCAGGCGATGTCGGTCTTCGTGACGTGAACGGTGCCGTTCAGCTTCACGCCACCTTGCGTACCGATCTTGAGCTCGGCTCCATTGACGGTTTTGGCGGCCTTACCGTCCATCTTCAGCACATCGGCGGCCATGACCTTGCCGCTGACCACGTGGTAGGTGAGGATCGCTTTGAGCTTGGGGATGTCCATCAGCAGCTTGTCCACGGTGCCGGCCGGAAGCTTGGCGAAGGCCTCGTCGGTGGGCGCAAACACAGTGAAGGGTCCGGTGCCCTTGAGCGTGTCCACCAAGCCTGCGGCCGTCACGGCACTGGCCAACGTCTTGAAGTTACCGGCCGCAACGGCCGTATCGATGATGTTGTGCATGAAAGAGTTCCTGGATCAGATGGGTGATTAACAGAGTGTCTGGAGTGGTTCGATGCCGGTGAGAAGCACCGGCACGAACGGATCTTCCGCACAGTGCCTCGAGATGTCAGTGCGGTGACCAACAAAGTATGGAATGCGTGATTGCAGATTCCGTGGCCGCACGCAACGGCGCGCCGCTGGGCCCAGCTCAGCCTTGGCCTGCCTGCGTATCCTGGCGAACAGAGAGCGCCCGCCTGAATGACCAGACTATCGCTATCCGGTCATTACCGCCCGGTACCGCCTAATCGGCCCGGTGTCGTGCCCTCGTTTCCACACCCCAAAAGGATATTTCAGAATGAAAGCTTCCGCTGATGTGCCGACCTCCAGCCGTTCGCTGCGGGAACTGTGGAGCAAGGTTCGGCACATCGATATCGCCATGCTGACGACCGTCGATAAGGATGGAACCCTGCACTGCAGGCCGATGTCTACCCAGGCAGTAGAACGCGAGGAGTTTCTCTGGTTTTTTGCGGGCAAGGATTCCGGGAAGGTCAAGGCCATTCGCGCCAATCCGGCGGTTGGTCTGGCCTACGCCGATTCGGCAAAACACATTTACGTCATGGCCAGCGGCAACGCGCGGGTGACGGACAATGACCAGAAGGCCCGGGAGCTGTGGGGCAAGGCGGCCCAGGCCTGGTTCCCCGGCGGACCGGAGGACAGCAGCCTGGTGTTGATCTGCGTGGATGTCGATCATGCCCAGTACTGGGACGGAGCCGAATCGGGTTCGTTTAAGCTGACCTGATTCGATCGCCGCAGCCTATCTCTGGTTCACCGCCACCTAATCCCCCGTCGCGGGGGATCTAAAGGTCATCCCCGGCGCGGGGGCCACCCGCCCTGACAGGCCGTTCAGCCGAGCAGCAGGTAGGCGACGAAGCTCGCGATCCCGGCCGCTGAGGCCTGGATCGCGAGGCGGCGGAAGGGTGGCGAGAGCCAGGCCATCACCAGACCCGAACCCAGGATCGTCACCAGGCCGATGGCCCAGGCGACGGAGATCGCCTTCGCGACGCTGCTGCCCTTGGCCTTGTGCAGCTGGACGAGGTGCCGCCAGGGCCCGGTATTCTTGACGACGAGTTCGGCTCGCAGGGGCTCCGAAGTGGGCCGCAGGAGCACGTCCCGGTCCACGCCCGTCCACTCCAGCTCGAAGGATGTGCCGGCCTTCTTCACGGAGGCTTCGCCGCTTGGAACGGTGACGCCTGCCGACTGCAACTGCTGCTCAGCGACGACCAGGAGGCTCGCCAGGTCGGGCTTCAGCGGCTCCTGGAGCACCACCAGTCGTGTCGATTCCTCATAGCCGCCCTTGATCGCCAGGGTATAGAGACCGCCGGTGAAGGCGAACATCAGCGCGACGGGGAAGAAGAACGCCGCCAGGGCCAGGTGCAGAGTCGTCAGATTGCGGCGCATGCGCCTATCCTAACGGTCATGGGGCGGGACCGGCTATCGGTAATTCTACTGCCCGTCATACCGAGGAGGAATCTCCAGCCCCGCAACGACTCGTTCCTTTCCTGATTGTCATCGCCAGGCGGTTCCCGACAGGGAGAAGGTTCGGCTGGCGTTTCTCCAGGTCGGCAAGATTGCGGTCCCGGCCGATGCACCAAAGACCCTGCTACTGATTCCCGCAAGCTGTCAACGAGCAGACTGCTCGACGGGACTGCCTGGCCGTTGCCCTCCGTCACGCTGAAGCGCCCCGTCGAGGGTGCCGCTGCCTTGATTCTCGGGTCCGTCGCCGCATTCGCAGCAAGAAGGGCGGCCCGGAACTGCGCCGCAGGCCTTGTCTAGCGACATAGAATCTATGCTTGTTCGACTTAACGCTCTTGATCCAACGTGACATAGTCCACGTACGCCAACGAGGGTGGCACACTGGAATCGATATTCAAGGAGCGGGATGATGAGCGAAATCATTTTTTTGGTGGAAGAAGCGCCGGAGGGCGGGTTGAGCGCCCGTGCTGTGGGGGAGTCCATTTTTGCTCAAGCCACTGACATCGGCGACCTCCACGCGCAGGTGCGGGACGCAGTCCGCTGTCATTTCGAGCCAGACTCGGCGCCGAAACTCATCCGGTTGCACTTTGTTCGTGATGAAGTAATCGCGGCTTGAAGCTGCCGCTTGCGGGTGTCAACCGAATTGCCCCCGCAACATCATGTAACGATTCCAGCGCATGATCCGCTGAAGGTGGGAACCTTGGCGGGTATCCTCGGCGACGTGTCGGCCCACTTAAAAGTTCCCCGGGAAGAACTGGTGCGACGCCTGTTCGGATAACCAGGCAGATTCGCCACGAAGTCCGCAACCACCCGACCAGAACGTACCGATCTTTAACTTAAACGCTTCCCGCCTGCTCCGCCGCCGCCTTGCGAAACGGCGCCAGCGCCGCCCATAGGGCCAGTGCCGCGATCGGCACACTGATGCAGTTCACCAGCGCCATGGACTGGCCGACGGCCAGCGGGTCGCCGAAGTAGTAGTCCGTGATGGCGCCAACAGCGGTGGGCCCAACTCCGGCGGTCACCAGATTCAGCACCAGCATCCAGGTGGCCGAGATCTGCGCGCGCATCTGGTTCGGAGCAACGACCTGGAGGGCGGCGGGCGCCATGGCCATCGACAAGCTGGCGAAGAAGACGAAGGGACAGAAGAGCAGTAGCACCAGTCCCGGGTCAGTCACCGTCGTGGCGACAGCGCTCAGGGGCCACAAGCCGGCCGCTGCGATCAGAGCCACCCGCAGCGTGGCGTCCCGATAGCCTCGCCGCTGGAGCGCGTCAGCCAGCCAGCCCCCCGCATAAACGCCGAGGGGCGACAGGAGCACGAGAATGCCACCGAGACGCAACGCCGCCTGGGGTGGCGTCAGGACCAGCACCCGCGTGAAGAAGGCAAAGGCCCAGGTCACGATCGTGGTGATCGGGACGGCGAGCAGCGCGAAACCAATGAAGTGGAGCACGAAAACCCGCCAGCGTTCGACGGCATAGCGGAGCACCGTGCCGAGGGGAATGCCGGCGGCGTGGCCCGCGAGCTTGCCCCGCCGCGCAGGCTCGCGCACCGTCAACATCAGGAGCGCGACCAGGATACCCGGGAGTCCCACCACGAAGAACACGGCCTGCCAGGGCTGCACGCTGCCCACCAGGGGCAGGCTCAGCTCGCCAGCCTTACCCACCAGCTGAATCACGAGGCCGCCCACCAGGAACGACAGGCCGGCACCGAAGAACGCGCCGGCCTGGTACATGCCGATGGCGCGACCGAGCTTCTCCCGGGGAAAGTAGTCGGCAATCATGGAGTAGGCAGCCGGTGACAGTGCCGCCTGGCCCACGCCGACCCCGACCCGGGCGAGAAACAGTTCAAGGAAGTTCCGGGCAAGACCGCACACCGCCGTCATCAGGCTCCAGAGGAAAATCCCCCAGCCGATGATCGTGCGCCGGCTGTAGCGGTCAGCCCAGCGACCGATCGGCAGCCCCACGGCGGCATAGAACACCGCAAAGGCGAGGCCCTGCAACCAGCCGATCTGGGTATCCGTCAGCCCCAGGTCCTGCTTCAGGGGCTCCACCAGCATCGCGATGATGATCCGGTCGATGAAGGAAAAGATAAAGGCGATGACGAGGATGACAACGGCGTACCAGGCGATGGCCGGCCGCGGCCATGGCTGCGCGCTGGATGGCGTCGAAGTCAGAGTCTGCATGTCGATCCCCCAAAGGTGCGCCCGCAGAATAGCGACCGGTGGGGGTCACGCCAAGCCGGACCTCCAGGCATTCAGCGCCAGCCACCAGCAGGCGGCTAGCGTCGCCAGAGCGGCGCTGCCAGCGGCCAACTGCACGACCGGAGACCGGAGCCAGCGCGGGCGGCGCACATCATAGGCAGCTCCGGCCACCAGTCCCGCGACGAACCCGGTCAGATGAGCCACTGCGTCAGTCTGCGCATCGCCCGTGCCGATGAAAGCCAGCAAGACCCCGGAACCGATCAGTGGGGCATAGCGTTTGGCCCAGCTGGCCCCGCCCCGGGCTTCCGCGCGCCACATCAGCGCGGCGATCAACCCCAGCGCGGCAAAGACGGCCGTGGAAGCGCCGATGGCCCGGTGGGTGGGCGGCAGCAGGAAAAGATCGAGGGCATTGCCGGAACCCGCCGCCAGGAGAATGGTCGCCCAGGCCACGCCGGACCCCAGGTACTGGCCAGCGAAGGCGCCAAAGAAGGCACCGAAAACCAGGTTTGCAACGAGGTGTCCGCCGTCTCCGTGCAGGGTCAGCGCCGTGACGACCCGCCACCACTCCCCTGCCCGTACCGCGGTGCCGTCCAGCGCGCCGGCCTCCAGCCAGTCCACACCGAAGGCGACCCGTGCCTGGACCAGGAAGGCGACCACCAGAACGAGCACATAGGCGCAGACCCCCGCGTAACCGTGGCCATGGAGGGTCAGTTCGGGCTTCACCGGGCGGTGGCGATTCTCCGCCGCGTAGAGTCGCAGTTGCTCCCGGGCCTGCACGGCGTGCTCCGCGGGGACCAGCAGCAAGGTGGAGTTCCCGGGGCCGTCGGCGCTCAGGTGGGGAATGCCGAGGGCATCCAGCACCAGCGCCTGTTCGCGACAATCCCCCTGGCGCCGCGCTTCGAAGACGACGGTCCAGTCGTTGGCTTCCCCGGGCGGACCGGCCCTCATGTCAGCATTTCCGTACCACCATCGATTCGCCTGACCATTGCGCCGCCTTGTTCCGGGTAGACGGGTAGACGGGTAGACGGGTAGACGGTCGCGGCGGTCGCCGCTCCTACGG
>JBBQJK010000181.1:0-5544 GCA_038325835.1 Gammaproteobacteria bacterium | reverse complement strand
ACCGTCAGCGGCGCACACGAGCTTGACGACATTTGGATTGAGATACTCCTCGGTGGACCTGACCGGAGTACAAAGGGTTGCAAGAGCGGCACCCGGATGGGTAGCCAGCAGCGCTGCGACCTGATCAATGGCACGCGGGGGAATCAGCGGTGCATCCCCCTGACAGTTCACCACGAGACTCTCCTCTGGCCAGCCCCTCTCCCGGGCAACTTCGGCAGCTCGCTCGGTTCCAGAGCGATGACTGTTCAGGGTCATGAGCACGTCGGCACCAAAGTGGCGGCCCACCGTTGCTATCCGCTCATCATCGGTAGCTATCACCACATGGGCAGCAGCGCTCTGCATGGCCTGGCGCCAGACGTGCTCCAGCAGGGTACGCCCCGCCAGCAGCGCAAGCGCCTTCCCCGGAAAGCGCGAAGACGCGTAGCGCGCGGGAATTACCACCTGAAAACCGCTGTTACTCATACACTCGCCATCAACTCCCCAGAGACCGCAGCCGATCAAGAACCCGGGCGCCGACCTCCGGCGCAAGCCGGATCTCCAGCTGGGCTACCCACACCCGACAGCCCGTGACCCCCTCGTACTTTACGGCGTCCTTCTCCGTCATGATGACTGGCACATCACTCTCCCGACTGAGGGCTTCCAGATCGATACGCCCGTGATCAGGCACCGGAACCGGAATCACCTTTAGTCCAGCGCTCACCAACTGGGCGTGGAAGCGCGCAGGATTACCGATTCCGGCGACCGAGCGCACTGAGTGGCCGCGCAGGCCTTCGAGAGAACACCGGTCTTCGCCATCCAACGCACGAAGTCCACTGATGCGCGCCTCGAGGACGAACTCCTGCGGCCCGGCCGGACCACCATTCACGAGAACCAGGTCCACATTACGCAGCCGCCTCGCAGACTCCCGCAGGGGGCCGGCAGGCAGCAAAAAGCCATTACCCACCCGTCGCTCGCCGTCGAGGACTGCGATCTCCATATCCCGATACAGCCGGTAGTGCTGCAGGCCATCGTCAGCAATGATGAGGTTCACGCCCTCCGCAATTAGCCGCTGGCCGGCGGCAACCCGATCCCGATGGACGCACACGGGGGCTCCGGTCTGACGGCGGAGCAGAAGTGGTTCGTCACCAACCTCCCGCGCGTCGTCGCAGGGGGCCACGAGACGTGGCTCCCGGGACACTCGCCCGCCATACCCCCGGCTGACGATCCCGGGGGTATAGCCCGCTGCCCGGCAGAATTCGACGAGCCACGCGGTCACCGGCGTCTTCCCGGTGCCACCGATCGTGAGATTCCCCACCACGATCACGGGCACGGAGAGGCGCTGCACCCTGAACCAACCAGCCCGGTAGGCACGACGGCGAAGCCACACCACCAGACCAAACAACCAGGAAAACGGCAGTAAGAGCCAGGCCAGCGGTGACTGGCCATACCAAAGCGCCTCGAGGCTACCCTCCAGGCCCCGCCCTGCGTCAGGCCGGGTCATCCCGGAACTGCAAGCGGTGTAAATGTGCGTAGTGCCCACCGGCGGCCATCAGTTCGGCGTGGCTGCCGACCTCAAGAATGGCACCGTCACCCATCACCAGAATGCGATCTGCGCTCTCGATGGTGGACAGCCGATGCGCAATGACGAAGGTCGTGCGATCCTGAATCAGCCGGCCCAGTGCCTCCTGAATGTGCCTTTCAGATTCAGTGTCCAGGGCAGAGGTGGCTTCGTCCAGAATCAGGATGGGTGCATTCTTGAGCAGCGCCCGGGCAATGGCAATGCGCTGGCGCTGCCCGCCGGAGAGCAGCAGACCGCGATCACCGACGGACGTGTCCAGGCCTTCTGGCAGCTGATCGGCAAACTCATCCACATGAGCAGCCCGCGCCGCCGCCTCAATGTCTGCCCGGGACACGGGGCCCAGGCTGCCATAGGCGATATTGCCGGCAATCGTGTCGTTGAAGAGGATAACTTCCTGACTGACGAGACTGATCTGGTTCCGCAACGCGCTGAGACGGTAATCCCCTACCGGACGATCATCCACCAGGACTGCGCCCTGTACCGCGTCATAAAAGCGCGGCACAAGGCCGACCAGGGTCGACTTGCCGCTCCCGGACTTGCCCACGATGGCCAGTGTCTGTCCGGCAGGCACGACCAGGTTGATGTCGCGGAGCACAAGGCCCTTATCGGCGGCGTAGTCAAAGTTGAGGTGACGAAACTCCACCTTGCCGGACACCCGTGCCGGCTCCAGTGTGCCCGTATCCCGCTCCACATCCGAGTCCAGCACCTGAAAGACGCTTTCGCCCGCTGCTATCCCGCGTTGCAGGCTCACATTGATGCCCGTCAGCGCCCGGATCGGCCGCATGAGCAGCAGTAGCGCCGCTATGAATCCACCGAAATCACCCAGTTCGAGGGATTCCCGGACGAAGTCCTGGTTGACGACAAACACGACCCCGGCCATGCCGAAGGCCGCGAGCAACGATGTGACGCCATCTCCCGCTCCCTTTGTGGCATAGAGCCGCATATTCATGCGGCGATTACGCTCGTTGGCCGCCTCGAACCGCTGAGCCTCGAAATCCTGGCCGTTGAAAATCTTGATGGTCTTGTGGCTCTGCAGGGTTTCACCGGTGATCCGGGTGAGTTCGCCCATCGATTCCTGGATGCGAGTGCTATGCCGGCGAAACATGCGACTCAAGACCCGGATGAGTACCGCCAGCAGGGGCGCCACCAGAAAGACAAAAGCAGACAGCGGCGGACTCAGATAGACCATGTAGGCAATCAGTCCGATTGCAGTCAGGCTATCCCGGATCAGAACGGTCACGACACTGGAAGCCGCGTCCGCAATCTGCTCAATATTGAAGGTGAGTCTGGACAGGAGTTGCCCGGTGGACGTCCCATCGAAGAACCGGGTGGGCAAGTGCAGGAACTTGTCGAAGACGAGTGCCCTGAGGTGCTTGACGACGGCACGCCCGATCCAGCCGATGCTGAAGGCAGCGGCGAACTCTGCAGTGCCACGCACCAGAAAGAGCACGAGGATCGCGAGCGGCAGCCAGTCCCGGATCCGCTCGGCCTCCGGCGTTATTGCGGTACCAGGCGCATTGACGCTGACCAGAAGGTTCTTGATCAGCCAGGCGAAGCCAGTATCCGTAGCGGCATAGAAGACCATGCCCAGGGCCGCAATAACGAAGACCGGCCAGTGGGGCCGTGCATACTCCAGAAGGCGCCGGTAAATCACCGTTGGCGCCACGCTGGGCAAGCCGGGGGCTCTCACCATCCCGTCACTCCGGCGGCCGCGCTCGTACCGTCGTGATCCGGACTTCGACAAAGCCGAGACGGCCAGCCACATCCATCGCCGTGACGACGTCCTGATGACTCGCACGACCATCCGCGCTCAGCGTCACGTGCCGCGGGAGAACGTCGGGCATGACCTTCCGGATCGCTGCCTCAAGAGTCTCAGGACGGGAGTCGACCAGCGCCCGGCCATTCACCCGGAACTCGCCTTTGCCGGTCACAGAGATCTCGAGCTCCTGCCCGTCCACCGCCACATCAGAACTGACGCCGGCCTCGGGCAGCCGGATTGCGATCTGCGACGGACGAACGAAGGTCGTCGTCAGCATGAAGAAAATCAACAGGAGCAGGACGACGTCGACCAAGGAGACGACATTGAGTTCTGGCTCGTCCCGCGTCGTGGACCTGCGCATCCTCACTTTAGTGGCCGCGCGCCGGGGCTGCAGTGCGGGCGCTGATCTGCGCCGCCGTCGCATTGCTGGACCGGCCCAGGGTGTCGACGAACTGCTTGCGCTGCAGGGCCTCGACCAGAGCGATGGCTTCTTTTTCCATCTGCACTATGAGCGTGTCGACGCGGCCCCGCAGATAGCGATAGGCGATCAGGGCGGGGATCGCCACCATCAGGCCAGCAGCGGTCGTGATCAATGCCTCCGAGATTCCGCCGGCCAGCGAGGCCGGGTCCCCGGCTCCGCCGGAGGTTAGCGCCCCGAAAGTCCGGATCATGCCGGTGACGGTGCCCAGCAGGCCGAGTAGCGGCGAGACAGCAGCTATGGAGCCCAGAGTGTTGAGATAGCGCTCCAGTTCGTGGACGACGTGCCGGCCCGTGTCCTCCACGGCCTCCTTCATCGTGGTGCGATCCTGCTGGCGACTGGAGAGCCCGGCGGCCAGAATCTGCCCCAGCGGCGAGTTCAGGCGCAGTTCCTGGATGTGCTGCGGGTTCAGCTGGTTACTGCTGACCCAGTCCCACACCTTGCGGGACAGATCCCGCGGCACGACCCGGGTGGGTTGGAGGGTCCAGAGACGCTCCAGGACTATGGCGGCGGCCATCACGGAACACAGGATGATGGGCACCATGACCCAGCCGCCAGCAATCACGATCTCGAGCATGAGCACCCGTTCCGAACCAGACGACCGCCACTATACATCGACGTCCTTGGGTGGTAACAGGATCGGCTCGGCAGCGTCACTCGCAAAGTGGCGCTGCGCCAGGCCGCGCCACCCAGACACCCGGCACGACGGCACGCTGCCGGCGCACGAGACGGAGAGTGGTGCCGGGCGTAACTTCGAACTGCAGGGCCCCTTCCACTCCGGTATCGAGGACACACGCGCCGGCCTGTCGCCAGCGCTCAACCACCGCCGTAGCAGGAAAGCGCCAGCGATTCCGGAAGCCGGTCGCAAAGACGACATAGCGTGGCCTCGTGGCCGCAACGAATTCGGGCGAGGACGAGGTCCGGCTGCCGTGGTGGGGAGCGACAACCAGATCTGCGCGACCAAAGCCGGCCTGTTCAACCAGATCACGTTCCACGCCCGCTTCGATATCGCCGGGGAACAGTAATTCCACTCCGGCGCCGGAGACCCGCAACACGCAGGAACTCGCGTTGTCGTCCGACCAGCGCACGTCGGCAGGGGGATGCAGGATCTCGAAAGTGAAACCGTCCCACCACCAGCGGCTTCCTGCCTGACAGGGGGCCCACCGCTGAGGGTCGGGCCCGGCACCGAGCAATTGGTGGGCCGGATAGCGCTCCAGAACGCTGGCAGCACCACCGCGATGGTCGGCGTCAGCGTGGGACACCAGCAGCGTGTCCACGCGCCGAACGCCCAGCGCCTGCAGGGCAGGAACTACGACCCGCTCGCCCGCATCACTGTTCCGGAAGGCGGGACCAGTGTCGTAAAGCAGCGTATGACCTGCCGTCTGCAGCAGAACGGCCAGCCCCTGTCCCACGTCGAGGACAGTGACCCGCAGGCTCCCGGGCGGTACGGTCCCGCCGCCGGCAGCCATAAGGCCCGCAAGCATGCCAAGACTGAGCCAGCGCAAGGGCCACGGCGGTGGCCAGAGGGCGGAGACTACCCCGACACCCGCCAGCAGGATGGCCACCAGTGGAGGCTCTGGCAGGTACCAGACAGCCATCGGCAGACTCGCGCACCAGTCCAGGAACCATCGCCACAGGTCGAAGCAGTCTGCCGCCAGCCCGAGAATCGCCGCCCCTGCCCGGGGCGCAACCACCACTGTCGCGGTCCCGATGAGCGTCACTGGCAGCAGGACAAAGGTGAACGCGGGT
>JBBQJK010000180.1:0-5569 GCA_038325835.1 Gammaproteobacteria bacterium | reverse complement strand
AGGTGCTGGCCCACCCGCTGGTGCTCGGTACCAGCGGCACGCTGGCCGTGGCCGAGTTTTTCGCTGACAAGATCCCCGGCTTCGACAGCCTCTGGGACGCCATCCACACCTTCATTCGCATTCCAGCGGGTGCACTGCTGGCCGCCGGCGCCGCCGGTGGACTGGGAGAAGGCAGCCTGCCGCTGATGATCGCCTCTGGCCTGATCGGCGGGACGATCACCGCGGGCAGCCACTTCACCAAGGCCGGCACACGGGCGGCCATCAATCACTCGCCGGAGCCCTTCTCCAACTGGGCGGCGTCGATGTTCGAGGACTTCGCAGCGCCCGGCATCCTGTGGCTGGCCATCGCGGCACCAGTGATTTTGCTGACAGCGCTGCTCTTCGCGATTCTTGGCGCGCTGTGGCTGCTACCGACGCTGTGGCGCTGGATTTCGTCCATCTTCTGGCGCATCGGCCACTGGGGTCGCGGCTAAAGCCGCTCCTACGCGGACTCAGGCCTTGGCTTCAACGGCAGGGTGCGCAGGCGCTGGCCGGTGGCCGCAAAGACGGCGTTAGCGACGGCCGGGGCAATGGGCGGCACACCGGGCTCTCCCACACCACTGGGCGGTTCCGTGCTGGGCACGATATGCACATCGATGTCTGGCGAATCCGCCAGGCGCAGCAGGCGGTAATCGTGAAAGTTGCTCTCCCGGACCGCGCCGTCCTCGAGGGTGATCTCGCCGTACAGCGCGGCTGAAAGGCCAAAGATGATTCCGCCCTCCATCTGCTGACGAACGATATCCGGATTAATGGCCGTCCCACAGTCCACGGCACAGGTCACCCGGTGTACGCCGATCGCGCCCTCGCGATTGACCGAAACCTCCGCGACCTCTGCCACTACCGTGCCAAATGCTTCCTGGATCGCGAGCCCCCGACGGCGACCGGGCGGCGGCTTCGTTGCCCACCCGCTTTTCTCCAGCACCAGCTCAAGCACGGCGAGATGGCGCGGAGAGTCCTGCAGATACCGCTGACGGAAGGCGGCTGGATCCTCGCCCGCCGCAGCGGCGAGCTCGTCAATGAAGCTCTCGATGACGAAGCAGGAGTAGGAGTGCCCCACCGAACGCCAGATCGAGACCGGCACGCCGGGATTCCATTCGGCGAGGTCTACCTGAACGTTGGGAACGGCATAGGGCATGCGGATGGCGCCTTCCCGCGCCGCGTAGGAGCCCACCAGCCGATCGAATACCGCCACTGAGGTCGTGGTGAAGCCCTGCACTACGGGCTTGGGCAGCCACTCGGGAGCCAACAAGGCCGTCGTCATGGGAAAGACCAGACTGTTGAGGCTGGCCGCGATCAGCCGGTGCTGCCAGGCGACCGGTTGCCCGGCGGCATCCAGGCCCGCCCGGAGGCGATGCAGGGTCGCCTCGCGAAAGAAGCCGTGGCGCAGCTCGTCCTCGCGACTCCAGACCAGCTTCACGGGGCCGGTCACCCGGCGGGCAATCTCTGCAGCCTCCGTCACGTAGTCCGCAATCGCCCGCCGGCCAAAGCCACCACCGACCAGCGTGGCATGCACCGTCACCGCCGACCGCGGCAGACCGGACACCTCACAGATCATCTGGCGGGCAACATCCGGCGCCTGGGTCGGCACCCAGGCCTCGCAGCTGCCCTCGCGAAACCACACGGTAGCGTTCATGGTTTCCAGCGGCGCATGGGCCAGGTAAGGCACCCAGTACTCCGCTTCGAGGATGCGCGAGGCTGTGCCAAAGGCCTCCTCGGCAGCGCCGTCGTCGCGGACGCGATGGCCCTTCTGGATATCAAGCTGACGACCCTGCTCGGCGCGAATCGAGGCACTGCTGATGCCAGCCAAGGGCCCGGGCTCCCACTCTGCTTCCAGTGCAGCGGCGGCCTGGCTTGCCTGCCAGTAGTCGCCTGCCAGCACGGCTATACCTGAGTGCACGGGAAACACCGCCGCCACGCCGGGCATGCCCAGCGCCGCCGTGGCCTCGTAGCGGCGCAGGGCAGACCGCAGTTGCGGTGGCCGGCGGATAACCGCCACCTTGAGCCCCGGAAGGTCCGTATCGATACCGTAGAGCGCTTTACCGAGGACCTTGGCGCTGACATCGGGGCGCGGAACGTTTTGGCCTATCCAGCGATACTGAGCGGCGGTCCGCAACACCACCTCTGCTGGTACGGGCAACGCTGCCGCCGTCGTCGCAAGATCTCCGTACAGGAACTGGTTGCCCCCGGCATCGATTACCGCCCCGGCACCATTGGTGGACAACGTGGCTATATCCTTCTGCCAGCGGCCCGCCGCAGCGGCGAGCAGCATCTGGCGAGCCCGGGCGCCAGTTTCCCGGATCGGCTGCCAGCGCAGCGCCATGCTCCGGCTCTCGCCAGTCATCTGGGCAGGATCCTGAAAGAGGGGATGAACCGGGGCGATCTGCGTCGTGATCTGGTCCGGAGCCACGTCCAGTTCTTCGGCCAGCAGGGTGACATAGCCCGTGGTGACGCCCTGCCCCATCTCGATCTTGTCGATCTGGAGAATGATCGCCCCGTCCGGACGAATCTGCAGCCAGGCATTGGGGTTTAGTCCCGAGGCGCCAGCCATCAGCGGGGCGGATGCCGGATCCGGACGCAGCCAGCCAAGTACGAGGCCGCCACCAGCGATGGCCGCAGTGCCGGCGAGGAGGTGACGGCGGGAAACGCCCACTGCGGCCTAAACGTCAGGCTTCTCGAGAAAGCCCGGGTGGTCTTTTTCGATACGCTCCCGGAGCAGGAGCGGAATGTCGGCTGGCCCGTCAATCTTCCGGCCGACGATAACTGACAGCACATAGCCCGCGTCGGGCGGCATGCCCATCCAGGGGTAGAAACTCCACATCGTGGTGTGGCTCATGGTCGCGGGCACGACCTGCAGGTCCGGAGCGTTGACGTCGGCAACAGATGCACAGAAATGCGTCATCTCCATGGGCGCGCCAGACAGGCCTTTCGGACTCCCGGGCGCCTCCGTGGGCGCCGGAAACCGGGCCGCGAGACGCTCGCTGCTCCACACGGTATCGCCGCTGATCATCGGCGCCGCCACCTCGCCGTCGAAGGGCACACCCGGCACCGTCGGGCGGACCAGGCCGGAGCTTTCAATCTGATAGCGCAGGCGCAACCGGTTGTGGGGCGGCTGGACGGCCTGCCCCGTGTAGGGATTGGTCCAGGTGTCGAGCAGGGCACCGGTGGTGGCATCGAGGTAGTATCCCGCCTCGCTCATGCTCGACTCCCAGAGCCCGTCGGGTAACCGGCGGAGGCGGTTAAAGCCGATGCCTGTGATCCGGAGGATACGCCGGGCGATCTCGCCAGGCCGCTTGCCGAACACATCGCCCTGCCACCACCAGAGCACCGGCTCGCCGTCCAGCCGCGCGCGAATGCGGGCCAGCACCGCCACCGGGTCGGGCATGGCCACGCCACTGGCCATCAGCAACGCGGCGGGAGGCAGGGATGGACTCATCCGGATTCGCTGCTGCCCCGTTACCAGGGAATCGGCTTGCCATCCACGTTCACAGGCACACCCTTGTCCTGGGGCGTGAGCCCGGCCACCAGCTTGTAGAGGCCGGCCGCACTTTCGGCGGGCGTCAGCGCCTTGCCCGAGTAGCCGGAGTCTTCCAGCATGTCGGTCTCGACCATGCCGGGAGCCAGCAGGGCGACGATGACGCCGCGGCCCTGCAGGTCGTTGCGGAGCGCACGCATCCCCATGTTCAGCGCCACCTTGCTCATCTGGTAGTAGTAGAACCGGGACATCCGGCCCATGTGGGTCAGGGAACCAAGGCCACTCGTCATGCCGTTGATCTTCTTCTGCTTGCTGGCCTCCACGTTGGCGACGAGGGCCTCGGACAATTTCAACGGACCGTAGACGTTGGTATTCATCACCGCGTCGAACAGCTTCTGATCGAGTTTGCCAAACTGCTGGTCTTCGATAGGCGTCCCGAGCCAGGCCGCGTTGTGGAAGAGCACGTCGATGGGTACGCCCTTATACCGGCTGGCGAGCTTTTCGATCTGCCGGACATCTGTAACATCGAGCTGCTCGATAATGATCTTCGGATTGCCGGCAGCAAGCGCCTTGAGCTCGTCAGCCTTCTTCGGCGTGCGGCACGTGGCAATGACATTCCACCCCTGGGCCGCGAATTCCTTCGTCAGAGCCAGGCCGACACCGCGGTTGGAGCCCGTCAGGAAAATCGTGGGACTCTCCGGGTCGCGGACCCCGGCCGCAAAGACCGAGCCGCCAAGAACCAGGAGGGACAGCAGGCAGCCAATCAGGGAGCGGGCAAGAATTTTCATCGGAGCCAGACCAGTAGTGAGTGGGAAGACCGGCAGTCTAGACGAATTTCACGGCCGCATCGGCGGGTACGCATAGACCTTGCGCGTGTTCTCGACCGAGCCAGGCGGCAGCGGAAACCGGGGCTGGCGCAGGACGGTTGAGACCGGATCTTTCACTTTGTAGGCCAGCAGGCTCTCCGGCGCCTCGCCTGCTTCGACCCAGCGTTCAAGTACCGTCAGATAGTCAACCTCTGTCGCCCCGGGCCCGCCGCCGCAATGGAGCATGCCGGGAAGCATGAAGAGTCGGGCAAACTCGCTGAGTCCGCCGCCGGCGGCCTTGCCAGACGCCTTGCCGAACTCCTTGCCGACCGGGCGCCGCTGCGCGTCACGCCAATAGTCCAGCGTGTGGGCTGGCATGAGGGTCTCGTCTGCCCAGCCGTGATAGAGAAGCAGGCGGCCGCCGAGGGCGGCGAAGCGCGCCAGCTCGGGCTTGAAGCCTGCGACCGCCGTGGTCGCCGCAAACTGCGTCGGACCGGCATCGAAGTTCACGGCTGACCAATGCGGACCTGGTGTCGTGGCCGGCGGTGTCGGCCGCACCGGCAGGTCCGGCTCGAAAGCCAGATAGCGAGACCAGTTGTCCACAACGAACTGGAAGAGCGGAATCTTCCCCGGCGCCGCCAGCAGCGACTTCTCCCAGGTGAACTCACTGCCAACAGGCGACCCACCCGAGGACCAGGCCTGGCCGCTGCTGGTGCGGGGCCCGGCGTAGATCTTTCTCGCCGCTTCCACCTGCTCCGGCGAGAGACAGGCGCCTGCTCGTCCCGGTTTCTCTCCGGCCACCGTGCCCGCGCACTGCAGTGCCTCCGGTTTGAAAGTGCAGGTTTCAGGATTGCCAATGACGCCGTCCACCGCGCCGTCCTGGGCGTCGCAGGTATCCAGTGCCGCCTTGCCGAGCAGATCAAACTGCGTGCGAGTCAGGATGGGCTTGCCATCCGGGCCCGCGTTGGCCGCGAGTACCCAGGCCATGTGCGGCACCGAGAGTGCCTGATTGAAAGGTGCGCCGGCGATGATGCCGTCGAAGTCGTCGGGATAGCGCTCGGCGGCCACGAGCCCCTGCCGGCCCCCAGTGGAGCACCCGCGGAAATAGGCGTACTCGGGCGGATCACCGTAGTAACTGGCGACGATCTCCTTGGCCGCCCGGGTCGCAACGTGAGTCGCCCGATGGCCAAAGTCGATCTCCAGCGCGGGGCTGTTCAGGGCCCAGCGGGCGTCGGCTGTGTCGCCGGTCCGG
>JBBQJK010000179.1:0-5572 GCA_038325835.1 Gammaproteobacteria bacterium | reverse complement strand
GTGGGCGCCGTCAGTATCAATGACGGGGGCCTGACCACGGAAGTCTTCGACGCCGAGAAGAACGCCTTCAATCTCTCCGGGCTGGGGGCGTCCCGCATGGGGCCTTCCGGCCTGCTGCGCTTCCTGCGCAAGAAGGCCCTGCTGGTGCAGCACGGCACGCCGAAGGACATGGCCTCGATTGAGGAAAGCTCCGTAGGAGCGCCTTCAGGCGCGATCGATATAGATCGCGCCTGAAGGCGCTCCTACAGGGCGCTCCTACGGGATTCTCAGGCTGCCTTGCGGCGCAGGGCGCCGAGCGCCGCGAAGGCGGACACGAACAGCCACGCCGCCGCCGGGACCGGAATGACGGTTGCCGTGGCGAAGTTGCCGAGTAGCGCCTGGGCAGCTGCCGTAGGGTGAATGCCGTCCCAGAAGATGTAGTTGTTCGGGTTGGCGCAGAGGGAAGGCACGGCGGTGTCGAGGCACTTGTTCGTCGTGTTGGTGAAGCCGTTCCCGGGGCTGTTGGCGATCGTGTTGTTCAGGAAGCCGAACACGTCCAGGCTGATGATGTTGACGCTGAGGCCTGCGGCCAGGCCTGGCAGCGCCGCGGCAAGCTGGGCATTGAACGTCGTCGAGAGGAACGTGGCGCCAGCCACGACTCCGGGTCCGCCAGCTATCGCGTCCGGCGTCAGGCCGATGTTCGGCAGGTTCGGCACCAGGAAAGTCGTGACGCCGGCGCCTGCCAGCGACGTGATCATCGCGCTGATGTTGGCGACGGAGTTGGTGATGTTGCCCGCCCGCACGTCATTGCCGCCGCCCCAGACCACATAAAGCCCGCTGGCATCGGCGACGCCGCCGACGCCGACGAGGTATCCCGCGACCTGCTGGGTCAGGGAAGTGCCGGGGATGGCGGGCGGAGGCGTCCCGCCGGTCGTGGCACCGCCCCAGGCGAAGTTCTTGCCCCCGAGCAGGGAGGGGTTGACCGCGCCAAGCCCCAGGTTAGTTGACAGGGTCTCGACCCAGACCGGCCCGTTGGAGAAACGACCGTTGAAATACGGTGGTGGTGGATTGGTGCCGCCCGTTGCCGCGAAGACGTTGCCCGTGTCCGAGAGGCTGTCGCCAAACACGTAGAGGGCGCTATAGGCCGAGGCTTGCGCGGAGACGAGTGCGATGACCAAGGCGCCAACGAGGGAGAGGGCTCGCAACCCGCGGGCGGCCGGTCTCGCGAAAATTTGCTGATTCATTCTAATGACCCCAGTGAGTGAGACGGTTTTACTTGTTGGTTCGACTTGCTGCTGAGCGTACACCCGCGGGTAAAAGGTGTACACAAATCCGGAAAAGTGGATATGTTCCACTTTGTCATGAACTTAGGAGTTAGAGCAGATGTGAATAGGCAGGTGCTCCGGGCTTTTCGCTAATGGTTGCACGCCACGGAAGGTGTCGTTGTAGGAGCGCCTTTAGGCGCGATCAATATCGATCGCGCCTGAAGGCGCTCCTACCAGAATCAGAACATCGAATTGTCGCCGGGGGCGCCCGGGTCTTTGACGGTCGTCCGGCTGGGGATGAAGTCCCCCGTGATCATCTGGTCGTAGGCCATGCCGGGGCCAACCATCGGGTACACGCAGGCCTCGGTGTCGATGATGACCTCAAGAAAGGCCGGGCCCTTGAACTGGATGAACTCCTGGATCACGCGCGGCACGTCGGCCTTCCGGTCCAGGCGCACCGCGTATTCAAAGCCGTCGGCCTGGGCAGCCTTGACGAAGTCCTTGCGGTGGAGCGACTTGTCCGTCGCGGACAGGCGCCCCTGGTAGTACAGCTTCTGCCACTGCCTGACCATACCATCGCCAAAGTTGTTCAGGACGACCACCTTGATGGGCAGCTGGTAGGTCGTCACGGTTTCCAGTTCGCCAAGATTCATGCGGATGCTGGCGTCGCCGTCGATATCGATCACGAGGCGCTCCGGGTGGGCGAACTGGGCCCCGATCGCTGCCGGCAGGCCGAAGCCCATCGTGCCCATGCTGCCCGACGTCAGCCACAGCCTTGGGGAGCGGAAATCGAAGTACTGGGCGGACCACATCTGGTGCTGACCGACGCCAGTGGTGATGATCGCCTCGCCCCGGGTGTGCCGGTTGATTTCCTCAATGACGTAGTTCGGCTGGATGAGGGCGCTTTCCCTGTCGTAATTCATGGCGTAGGTGCGCTTCAGGTCGGCAACCTCCTGCAGCCACGGGCCAAAGTCGGTGGTGATCTTGTGGCGATCGGCCCAGGCAATGAGCTGGCGCAGGTCGCGCTCGAGTACGCCCACGTTATGCCAATCCACGGCCTTCACCTTGCCAATCTCGCAGGGGTCCACATCGAAGTGGGCGATTTTCTTTGCCCGGGGCGCGAACTTGTCTGGGACAGCGGCCACCCGATCGTCGAAGCGGGAGCCGACGGCGATGAGAAAGTCGCAGTCTTCCACGGCGTAGTTGGCGGCGGGCGTGCCGTGCATGCCCAGCATCTGCAGGGACAGCGGATCCGTGGTGTCACAGGCGCCAATGCCCATGAGGGTCGTCGTGACCGGAATCTGGAAGCGCTGGGAAAAGCGGCGCAGGGCCTCCGACGCATTCGCGTTGACCACGCCACCCCCGGCGTAGATCAGCGGCCGGCGGGACTCGCGCAGCATGTCGAAGAACGATTTGGCGGCCCCTGCAGAAATCTCGCTCGCCACCAGCGCGTCAACCCGCTGCCGGTACGCATCGATCGGCAGTAGACCTGCGCCCTGGAATTCGCCGACCCAGTTCTGCACGTCCTTCGGGATATCGATGACGACCGGTCCCGGGCGCCCCGTAGCCGCGATCTCGAAGGCCGTGCGAATGGTCGCCTCCAGCCGGTCCGGATTGGTGACGAGAAACACGTGCTTCGCCACCGACCCCATGATTGCCGAGACCGGAGCTTCCTGGAACGCGTCCGTACCGATCACGCCCGTCGGCACCTGGCCACAGATGACCACGATGGGCACGGAGTCAGCCATGGAATCCCGCACGGGCGTCACGGTGTTGGTGGCACCGGGACCTGAAGTGACCATGCACACGCCAACGCGCCCGCTGGCCCGGGCGTAGCCCGACGCCATGAACCCGGCGCCCTGTTCATTGGCAGGCACGATCAGCGGGATCGGGGCATTGCCGTCGGTGTCCCGATGCTCATCGTTGTAGCGGAACACGGCATCGTAGGTGGGCAGGATGGCGCCACCGCTGTAACCAAAGATCGTCCGTACGCCCACGTCGATCAGGACCTGCACGATCATCTCCGCGCCGGTCATCCGTTTGCCAGCGAGGGGGTGTGGGGAGGCTTCTGCCATTTGGGCGCGCGGCGTCATAAATTCAGGATCGCAATGCGGTTTTTACCGAGTTTCAACGAACTGGTCCCGCATTGCAATAGAGTTTGAACTGGGCGAGTATTCGAAGTCGCATGCGTCACATCATCTCCATCCTGCTGCAGAACGAAGCCGGCGCGCTGGCGCGGGTGGCCTCGCTCTTTGCCACCCGGGGCTACAACATCGAGTCGCTGAGCGTCGCGCCGACAGAAGATCCTCAGGTGTCCCGGCTGACGCTGGTGACTCTCGGGTCTGACCACGTGATCGGCCAGATCAACCTGCAGTTGCTCAAGCTGGTGGATGTGGTCAACACGGTGGATATGACCCTCGGCGAGCACATCGAGCGGGAGTTGCTGCTGCTCAAGCTCAAGCTCCACGACGATGGGCTGGAGCGTATTCGTGAACTGGTCCGGCAGGAGGGCGCGAGGGTCCTCGACGACGGGGAAGACAGCTACACGCTGGAACTCACCGGCGCCGCCCACCGGCTCGACAGTTTTATTAACAAGGCGGCCGCCCACGCGGACATTCTGGCCGTGGTGCGCAGCGGGCCGCTGGCCGTGTCCCGGGGCGTCGCCGCACTCACTGCCACCTCCTGAGCCGCGCCCCCATGTCCGCGCTGCGCACTGCCGGGACTTCCAGCGACCGTTTGCCCGGCTCCAGACTGCCAGCCGCTGCCCGGCTGGTCCTCAAGATTGGTTCTTCGCTGCTGGTGGACAAGGCCACGGGGCAGCTCAATCGTGCCTGGCTCGAGTCCATCGCGGACGAACTGGCGCGACTGCAGCGGCGCGGTCAGCAGGTGCTCGTCGTCTCGTCGGGGGCCATTGCGCTGGGCCGCCCCTACCTCGGCCTCTCCCGGGATCAGCGCCGGCTGGAAGATGCCCAGGCGGCCGCCGCTGCCGGGCAGATCCTGCTAGCCCATGCGTACCAGGATTTGCTCGCCACCCGGGGCATCCGCGTTGCCCAGGTGCTCCTCACACTGGAGGACACCGAAAGCCGCCGGCGCTACCTGAATGCCCGCAACACGCTGGAGACCCTGCTGAAGCTGAAGGTCATTCCCGTCATCAACGAGAACGACACCGTGGCGACCCAGGAAATCCGCTACGGTGACAACGACCGCCTCGGCGCCCGCGTCGCCGAGATGACCAGTGCTGACGTGCTCGTGCTCCTCTCCGACGTCGACGGGCTCTACGACAGCGACCCCACGCAGAACCCGGTTGCCCGGCTGATTCCCGAGGTGCGTGAGCTCACGCCGGAGATCGAGGCGCTCGCCGGCGCCTCGGCCACCGAGTTTGGCTCCGGCGGCATGATCACCAAGCTTAAGGCTGCCCGCATCTGCATGAACGCGGGTTGCGCCACCGTGATTGCCAGCGGCAAGCGCCTGTTTCCGCTGCAGGCCATCGAGGACGGCGCCGCCTGCACCTGGTTCCTGCCGGGCCGCACACCGCGCCAGGCGCGTAAGCAGTGGATCGCCGGCACCCTGGTGCCCCGCGGCACAGTCACTGTGGACGAAGGCGCCGAGCAGGCCCTGCGCGCCGGCAGCAGTCTGCTGCCTGTGGGCATCGTCGGGATCGCCGGGAGTTTTCAGTCCGGGGATGCCGTCACCATCCGCACCCGAGCCGGCCGGGATATCGGCCGCGGACTCGTGGCCTATTCCAGTGACGAGGCGTTGCGCATTCTCGGACGGCGCAGTGAAGAGTTGCCGGGTCTCCTCGGTTACAGTGGTCGGGACGAGCTGATTCACCGGGACAATCTCGCACTGCTGGACGCCTGACGATGAACGCAACCGAACCCCTCGCCAGCCCGGCGGACCTGGCGGCGACCATGACGCGCCTGGGCCAGCAGGCCCGGGCGGCAGCTGCTGTGCTGGCCCGCGTGAGTCCGGCCCGGAAAACTCGCGCCCTGCACGGGATTGCCGCAGCCCTCCGCGGGCATCAGAACGAGATCCTGGCAGCCAATGCGCGGGACATGGAGGGTGCCAGGGCCCGCCATCTGTCCGGCGCGTTGCTCGACCGCCTGCTGCTCGATCCGCAACGCGTTGAAGCCATGGCCAGGGGCATCGAGGACGTCGCGGCACTGCCCGACCCGATTGGCGACGTGCTGGCCGACTGGACCCGGCCCAACGGCTTGCGCATCCAGCGCGTCCGTGTCCCTCTCGGCGTCATCGGTATCATTTATGAGAGCCGTCCCAACGTGACCGCAGACGCCGGGGCCCTGTGCCTCAAGTCCGGCAATGCGGTG
>JBBQJK010000178.1:0-5588 GCA_038325835.1 Gammaproteobacteria bacterium | reverse complement strand
TCCATGCCATCCGGGATCTCTGGGTAGCTGCGTTGATTTTGGAAGGGGTAAGCGCGGACGGCGCTGCTAGAATCCGGGGATGACCCGGAGCATCGGCCCTGACGCACTTTACGAATCCAGATTGACAGCCCTCCCCCGGCTCAGTCAAGGCAAGGTCCGCGACATCTATACCGTGGATGACGGGCACCTGCTGATCGTCACCACCGACCGGCTCTCGGCCTTCGACGTGGTCCTGCCCGATCCGATTCCAGGCAAAGGCGAGGTCCTGACGCGGCTGTCCAACTTCTGGTTCGGCCGGACCAACCATATCGTCCGTAATCACCTCGCCGACCTGCCACTGGCGTCGATCATTGCCGATCCTGAGGAACGGGCCACCGTGGCCAGCAGGGCCACGGTGGTGCGACGCCTCAAGCCGCTGCCCATCGAGGCGGTGGTGCGGGGCTACCTCATCGGTTCGGGCTACAAGGAGTACCAGGCGACAGGTGCGGTATGTGGCATACCACTCCCGCCAGGCCTCCCGCTGGCGGCCCCGCTACCGGAGCCGCTGTTTACGCCGGCGACCAAGGCAGCGCTCGGCGATCACGACGAGAACATCAGTTTTGCCGAGTGCGAGAAGCTGCTGGGGGCCGATCGCGCCCGGCAGGTCCGCACGCTGGCCATCCGCGTCTATGCCGAAGGTGCGGCATACGCGCGCAGCCGCGGCATCATCATCGCGGATACCAAGTTTGAGTTCGGCCTGGACGACGCCGGCGAGCTGTACCTGATCGACGAGGTCATGACACCCGACTCGTCCCGCTTCTGGCCCGCGACGGAGTACCGCTCCGGCATCAGCCCCCCGAGCTACGACAAGCAGTTCGTGCGGGACTACCTGGAAACGCTGGACTGGAACAAGAAAGCGCCGGGCCCAAAGCTCCCGCCGGACGTCATCCGCCGGACCACGGAGAAGTATCGACAGGCGCTGGAACTGCTGACGGGCTAGGCTCGCCGCCCGGACAACAGTCCACGGACGCCAGACTCAGCTGCCCCCGATCGCCATCTGCTCCAGCAGGATCGAGCCGGTGAGCACGGCACCGCGCCGGTCCACGTCGGTGCCAATCCCCTGGATCCCCAGGAACATGTCCTTCAGGTTGCCCGCGATGGTGATTTCGGTCACCGGGTGCTGGATCTGGCCGTTCTCCACCCAGAAGCCACTCGCGCCCCGGGAGTAGTCGCCGGTCACCGGGTTCACGCCGCTCCCCATGAGGTCAGCAATCACCAGCCCCCGATGCATGGTTTTCAGCAGATCAGCAAAGGTCTCGCCGGTGCTGTGGACCACCAGATTGTGGGCGCCGCCGGAGTTGCCCGTGGACTGCATCCCCAGCTTGCGTGCGTAGTAGCTACCAAGCAGGTAGCCGCCGAGCACGCCCGCATCGACCAGGCGACGCTCCGAGGTTGCTACACCCTCGTTGTCGAAGGGAGCGCTGGCCAGTGCCTTCAGCAAGTGGGGCTGCTCATCGATAGTGACGCGGCTCGCGAAGACCGGCTTGCCCAGTGCGTCCACGAGGAATGAGGACTTTCGATAGAGCGCCCCGCCGCTGATGGCACTGAGCAGGTGCCCAATCAGACCGCGGGCAACCCGTGCGGGAAACAGCACTGGCGCGGTGCAGGTCTCGAGCTTGGTGCCACCCAGGCGGGCGACCGTGCGCCGGCCTGCCTCGGCGCCGATCTCGGCGGGCGATGGCAGGTCGGCTGCGGCGCGGGCCACGGCGTACTCGTAATCCGTTTCCATGGCGCCGTCCTCCGCGGCCACCACGGAACAGGAAATGCTGTGGTCAGACTCCGGATAGCTGCCGCGGAAGCCGTGGCTGTTGCCATAGACACGCAGGCTCTCGCTGGTACTGACCGACGCCCCTTCCGAATTTGTCACGCGGGGATCGAAATCCAGAGCCGCGGCCTCGCAGGTGGTTGCCAGGTCGATGGCGGCTGCGGGGTCGATGGCCCAGGGATGATAAAGGCTGAGTTCCGGAATGCTCTTGGCCAGTCGGTCCACATCCGCCAGACCGGAGGCGGGGTCCTCGGCGCCATAACGGGCCAGGGCGCAGGCCTTGCGCACGGATTCCTCGATTGCCTCGGGCCGCAGATCGGACGTGCTCGCGCTGCCCTTGCGGTGGCCGAGCCAGACCGTGATGCTGAGCCCCTGATCCCGCTGGTGACTGAGGGTTTCCACCTCCCGCAACCGCACGTTCACGGAGAATCCGGTGCCGAAATTCGCATTGGCCTCCGCCTGGGACGCGCCCAGCTGCTGCGCCAGGCGCAACACGTCGTTGACCTTGTCCTGGAGAGTCGCAGCGCCGTTCTGCAGGCTGAGTGCCGTGCGTGTGCTCATTCGTCGCCACCACCCGTGCCGCCGATGGTGAGGCCGTCGATACGCAGGGTCGGCTGCCCGACGCCCACGGGTACTGACTGCCCCTCCTTGCCACAGACACCAATGCCGGTATCCAGGGCCAGGTCATTACCCACCATGCTCACGCGATTGAGCACCGTCGGGCCATCACCCACCAGGGTGGCATCCCGAATCGGGGCTCCCAGCTTCCCGTTCTCGATGCGATAAGCCTCGGTGGCGGAGAAGACAAACTTGCCGGAGGTGATATCCACCTGACCGCCGCCGAAGTTGCGGGCATAGACCCCTTTCTTCACCGAGGCGATGATCTCGTCCGGGTGATGGGGCCCGGCCAGCATGTAGGTGTTGGTCATGCGCGGCATTGGCGTGTGCGCAAAGGACTGGCGACGCCCGTTGCCCGTCGACTCAGTACCCATGAGCCGGGCGTTCATCTTGTCCTGCAGGTAGCCCCGCAGGATGCCATTCTCGATCAGCACCGTGTTCCGGGTCGGGGTACCCTCGTCGTCTACATTCAGAGAGCCGCGGCGATTAGGCAGCGTGCCGTCGTCCACGACCGTGCACAGGTCGGATGCCACCCGTTCGCCAATGCGGCCTGTGAAGGCCGACGTTCCCTTGCGATTGAAGTCCCCTTCCAGGCCGTGACCAATAGCCTCGTGCAGCAGGACGCCGGGCCAGCCGGGGCCGAGGACCACCACCATCTCGCCGGAGGGTGCGGGCACCGCGTCCAGATTGACCACCGCCTGCCGTACCGCTTCGCGCCCGTACTCCAGCACCTGCGCCGGCGTGAAGTACTCATACCCGAAACGCCCGCCCCCACCGGCGTAGCCCTGCTCGCGCTTGTCACCCTGCTCGACAATGACCGAGATGTTGAAGCGCACCAGCGGCCGCACATCGGCGGCCATCGCGCCATCGCTGGCGCACACCAGGACGACCTCGTGAGCAGCGGCGAGACTTGCCACTACCTGCTTGACCCGCGGGTCCAGGGCGCGCACCTCGCTGTCGATGCGCTGTAGCAGCGCGACCTTGTCGTCGTCGGTCAGTGTGGGCAACGGGTCAATGGGCGCGTAGAGCCGGTGACCGGCGCGCGGCTCCCAGGCCTGGACCCGACCCTGCTGGCCCTGGCGAACGATCGCACTGGCGGCGGCAGACGCCTGCAACAACGCCGGCACAAGCAGCTCATCAGAATAAGCGAAGCCGGTTTTCTCGCCGGCCATCGCCCGGACACCGACGCCCTGCTCGATGCTGTGGGCACCCTCCTTGACGATGCCATCCTCCAGCGTCCAGGACTCCTGGCGGGAGACCTGGAAATAGAGGTCCGCATTGTCCACCGTGCCGCGCATCAGAGCCCCGAGCGCCCGCTCCAGGTCGTGATCGGCAATACCGGCGGCATCCAGCACCTGACTGCGCACGCGCGCCAGGGACGTTTCGGGGGCAACTACTGTGTTCATCATGAATCCTGGTTGTGCAGTCCGGGGCCTAAAAACGCCGGTGGTCGAGCACCGGAAACTGCTGGCGGAGGCGCTTCAGGCGTTGCGTATCGATGGTGGCAGTGATCACGCGGGTGCGGCCACCCGCATCGGCCAGAACGCCGCCCCAGGGATCGACCAGCATCGTGTGTCCGTAGGTCTGTCGGCCCCCCGGGTGGGTGCCGGTCTGGGCTGCGGCAGCAACATAAGTGAGATTCTCAATGGCCCGGGCACGCAGGAGCGGCTCCCAGTGTGCCTCGCCGGTCCGATAGGTGAAAGCAGCGGGCAGTGCCAGCACGTCCATGCCCTCACTGGACATCTGCCGGAATAATTCCGGAAACCGCAGGTCGTAGCACACGGCCACCCCGAGGGCGCCCCACGGTGTTGCGATGCACAGCGGCTGTGCTCCGGGCATCGTACTCCGGGACTCCCGGTAGGCTTCTTCACTCTCGGGCACGCGGGCGTCGAACAGGTGCACCTTGTCGTAACGGCCGGCCCGCTTCCCGCTACCGTCGTAGACCAGAGCCGCAGCGTACGGGCGTTTGGGGTCATCGCTCTTCAGAGGAAGCGTGCCGCCCACGATCCACATATCGGACCGGGCTGCCTCCGCGGCGAGGAAGTCCTGCAAGGGGCCGGCTCCGTCGTCTTCGATGATCGCCAGACGATCAGACTCCTTCTTCCCCATACGAGCGAAGTTCTCGGGCAGAACAGCGAGCGTAGCCCCATCGGCGGCGGCAGACCGGAGGGCACGCCGGGCGCGCGTGAGGTTTGCGGCGACGTCTTCGCCGGAATTCATCTGGATCGCAGAGATGCGGAGGGTCTTCATGGTTGCTCTTCGGGGTCGTTCCTGGCGCACGGACAAGTGTAATCTGGGGGCGAAAGGCCTGCCTGACAAGGGGATCGCCCGGACTGCTCAGCGGGTCAGCTCGGCCTCCGGCGGCAGTTCCCTCAGAGCCTCGGCCAGATACCGTTCGCAGTTCCGGAAAGGCGTCAGGTCAACTTCACTCTTGTTGACCTTGTCGATGACCGGCTGGTCCCAGACCCCCGAAACCCGGTAGTAGCTTTCACCAAAGCTACTCAAGGTTTTGCGGAAAATCTGCGAGATCAGCAGCACCGTCCCGCCCACCAGGGGCCCGCCCACAAAGCCCCCCACAGCCAGCACATCCGAGACATGAGGCCGCACCACAGCCAGCTGGTCATAGGTCCTGTCCCGCAGCGAAACTCGCCCCAGGACCCCGATGTCCGTCACGGGCCCTTCGAGACCAAAATTGCAGGTGTAGGCACTCCCCTTGTCCAGGCGAAACTCGCCCTTCACCTCGTCAAAGGCCAGTCCTTTGCTCACGATATCCGAGAAATCCAGGCCCAGGCGTCTCGGAAGCGCCGCGATACTCAGGAGCCCGACTATCCGGCCACCGCCGGGCTCCACGGAGAGAAACTGCCCCTTGTCCAGGGTCAGCACGACACGGCCACCAGCACTGTTGAGAAAATCCTCGCTCGGCCCGCCAGGCCAGAACAGGTCCAGCGTCACTCCAGCCTTCTCGCCCACCACCACCGGCCTGTAGCCCAGCGCCTCCAGGGTTGGTCCGATACCCGTGGACTGTAGCTGCAAGCGCAGTTCACTCCGCTGCTCCGCGACGTCATCGCCCTCGACGACCCAGGTCGCATCGCCCTTGATGCTGAACGTCGGACTCTCCATCACCAGTGGCTCGACAACCACGCCATCGCCCCGCTGAGCAAGCTCT
>JBBQJK010000177.1:0-5602 GCA_038325835.1 Gammaproteobacteria bacterium | reverse complement strand
GGTGCGCCTGCCTGTCGGCGCCGCTGCCCCGGAGGCCGTATGAGCACTCGCCAGCTCTCCGTGTGGGTGGTCGATGACGATGCCTCTGTGCGTTGGGTATTGGATCGTGCGCTGAACAACGAAGGCATGAACACCCGCACTTTCGAGTCGGCGGATAGCCTGTTTGAGGCGCTGAAGGCGGAACAGCCGGACGTGCTCATCTCCGACGTGCGCATGCCGGGTACCGACGGCATGGAGGCCCTGCGGCGGCTGGCCCGGGACGGCTACTCATTCCCGATCATCATCATTACTGCTCACGCTGACCTCGATAGTGCCGTCGCGGCCTACCAGGGCGGGGCTTTTGAATACCTCCCCAAGCCCTTCGATGTGGACGATGCCGTCGCGCTCGTGCGCCGGGCGGGCCGCTTTGGCACCCGCCCGCCGGGCGGCCAGGTGGAAGCAGACCGGTCCGTGCCCACCATGATTGGCCGGGCCCCGGCGATGCAGGACGTGTTCCGAACCATCGGCCGCCTCTCCCGGTCCAGCATGAGTGTGTTGATCACCGGGGAGTCAGGTACCGGTAAGGAGCTGGTGGCCCGCGCCCTGCACGAGCACAGCCCCCGCGCCCAGAAGCCCTTCATCGCACTCAACACCACGGCGATAGCCTCCGAGCTCCTCGAGTCCGAGCTGTTCGGCCATGAACGGGGGGCGTTCACGGGTGCCGACAGCCGCCGGATCGGGCGCTTCGAGCAGGCGGATGGGGGGACGCTGTTTCTCGACGAGATCGGCGACATGTCCCCCGCCTTGCAGACGCGACTCCTGCGGGTTCTGGCCGAGGGCGAGTTCTACCGGGTGGGCGGCCAGCTACCGATTCGCGTGGATGTCAGGGTCATTGCCGCGACCAATCAGGAGCTCACGGCAGCAGTCCGGACCGGACGCTTCCGTGAGGACCTCTTCCACCGTTTGAACGTGATTCACATCATTGCCCCGCCGCTTCGGGAGCGCCGGGAGGACGTTCCCCAGTTGCTCGACTACTACCTGCGAGAGGCGGCCCGGGAACTGGGGACGCCCCCAAAACGCCTGGTACCGGAGGCGCTCAACCTGCTGGTGCGCTTTGACTGGCCGGGCAACGTGCGCCAGCTGGTCAATGGCTGCCGGCGCCTGACGGTTACCGCGCCGGGTTCCGAGATCCGTCCGGAGGATATTCCGGTCGATCTGGGTGGCCAGGGAACCAGCCGCCCCGGTTCCGCCGAGTGGTCGTTGCAGCTTGCCCACTGGGCCGAGGGGGCACTCAGGAACGAGGGCGGGACGCCGCTGCTGGATACCGCGCTTCCAGAGTTCGAGCGGACCCTGATTACGGCGGCTCTGGCTCAAGCTCAGGGGCATCGCCAGGATGCCGCCCGGCGCCTCGGGTGGGGGCGCAACACCCTGGCGCGGAAGATTCGGGAGTACGGACTCGAGTAGTCGCGGTGCGCCGCTAAAGTCTTGTTTTAAAAGGCGACGTCCATATAAACAGTAAACAGCACCCTATCGACATCAGAGTCAACAGTTAGCCCGCCGTGGCAGCGACCCTCGCGGCTTCCGGAGCCCCAACGCCCCCCAGGCTGCCGGTGAGCTCCGCCACGTTCTGAAGCCCATGCCGCAGCAGGTATTCGGCGATCCCGGCGTTGATCCGGGTGCACACCAGCGGGTCGTAAAACAGGGCAGTCCCGATACCCACGGCGGAAGCCCCGGCGATCAGAAACTCCAGCGCATCGGTGGCCGTGGTGATCCCTCCCTGGCCGATGATCGGCACCTTGTGCGGGCCGGCTTCCTGGTAGACCTGCCAGGTCTTGAGCAGGGCGATGGGCTTGATGGCCGGACCGGACAGGCCGCCCTGGACATTGGCCAGCACCGGCCGGCGCTTCTCGATATCTACCGCCATGCCGGTCAGCGTGTTGATGACGGCAAACGCGTCCGTGCCGGCCTCGATACAGCGGCGCGCATTTTCCCGGATGTCGGTCTGATTGGGGGAAAGCTTGGTAATGAGCGGCTTGGTCGTCGCCTGCCGGCAGGCAGCCACAACCCGGGCCGACACCTCCGGGTAGTTGCCAAAGGCCACGCCGCCTTCCTTGACGTTCGGGCAACTGATGTTGATCTCGATGGCATCAATCGGGGAATCGTCGAAGCGCCGGCACACCTCGACGTACTCCTCAATGGTGGAGCCGCAGGCGTTGGCGATGAACCGGGTTTCGCTGAAATCCAGGCCAGGCAGGATGTGGCTGACCACGGCATCGACTCCTGGGTTCTGCAGCCCGATGGCGTTCAGCATGCCCATCGGCGTCTCGGCGATCCGATGGGGCTCGTTGCCCGTCCGGGCTTGCAGCGTCGTACCCTTCAGGACGATTGCCCCGGCCACCCGATTAGAGAAGCCAGCCACCCGTGTGTATTCTTCCCCAAAACCGACGCATCCCGACAACAGGACGATGGGCGAGGCGAACTTCAGCCCGCAGAAGGTCGAGGCAAGCAGGGCGGAGTGAGCGGCGGGGATTGGAGACACGGCTGTGTTCAATATGATTCTGTTTCGCCCGGAGATCCCTCCGAACACCGGCAACATCATACGCCTCTGCGCCAATACGGGGACCGCGCTCCACCTCATCAAGCCCCTCGGCTTCAGCCTGGAAGATGCCCAACTGCGCCGCGCGGGGCTCGATTACCACGAGTGGGCCACACTCCGGCAGCACGACAGCCTCGCAGACTGCCTCACCAGCCTGGCTCAGCCGCGGGTGTTTGCCCTCTCCACCCGGGGCAGCAGGCCCCACTCGGACCCGGGGTTTGAGCCGGGCGACGCGTTTCTGCTCGGCCCCGAAAGCAGCGGGCTGCCAGTAGAACTTCTGGACTCGTTTCCCGCAGACCGGATTCTGCGCATCCCCATGCGGACGACGGCGCGCAGCCTGAATCTGTCCAACGCGGCCGCGGTCGTGCTTTATGAAGCCTGGCGCCAACAGGGATTCACCTGACCAGCGGAGGCCAGGGCGCAGGCGAGGGCGCGGTCCGGCTATTCCGGCTTTAGCGCTCGCGCCATCAGGGCCATCACCGCGTCCTGGGGCGACACCTGGCCTTCGAGGACGCGGTAGACCTGCTCGCAGATCGGCATTTCGAGGCTGAGACTGCGGGCCACGTCGCGGACGGCACTGGCGGCGAACTGACCCTCAACCACCTGGCCGATCCGGCGCGCCGCGTCGACAGCTGTTTCACCCCGGGCGATCGCCAGCCCAAAGCGCCGGTTGCGAGACTGGTCGTCCGTGCAGGTCAGCACCAGGTCACCCATGCCCGAGAGTCCCATGAAAGTTGCTGCCCGGGCCCCAAGGGCAGCACCGAGCCGGGTCATCTCAACGAGGCCCCGCGTGATCAGTGCGATGCGCGTGTTGGCACCGAAGCCAAGGCCGTCGGAGATGCCAGCCCCAATGGCCAGTACGTTCTTGACGGCACCGCCGACTTCAACGCCAATCATATCGTCGGACGTGTAGGCCCTGAACGTGCGGTCCGACAGCCGGGTAGCGAGGCTGGTGGCAAACGCGGGATCGCTGGCCGCCACGGTCATCGCTGTCGGCAGACCCGCGCCCACTTCCCGGGCGAAGGTCGGGCCAGACAGCACCGCTACCGGGACCTCGCTGCCGAGTTCCTCTGCTGCGACTTCGTGCGGCAGGCGTCCCGTGCCCTGCTCGAAGCCCTTGGTGGCCCAGGCAATCCGGGTACCTGCGCCCAGAGCAGGCCGGAGCGCGGCGAGGGTAGGCCGGAAGGCGTGGCTGGGCACGCACACGAGCAGTTCATGATGGGTGCGGACGACACTCTGCAGGTCGTGATCCAGCCGCACGCTATCCGGCAGGGTGACGCCCGGCAGGTAGCGGTGATTGATCCGGTGGGTAGCGAGGTCCTGCAGAGCCACAGCGCTTCGGCCCCAGAGCGTCACCGGCAGTCCACCCCGCGCGAGCTGCACCGCCAGGGCAGTGCCCCAAGACCCGGCGCCGAGGACGGCAATCGGGGTAGCTGCTCTGCCGGAGGTCATGCAGCCGATCCCGGGGCGCTACGCGTCGCCGGCCGGCGGAACACCTGCGGCGCGACTGGTCTGACCCGCGGCCTGAGCCTGAGCGAAGAGGGCGGTAAAATCGATCGGCTGGAGCAACAGCTGGGCAAAGCCGCCCCGCTGCACCACGGAGGACACCGCTTCGCGAGCGTAGGGAAACAAGGCATTCGGGCACGCAATACCAATGATGGCCCGCGCCTCCTCGGGCGGAAAGCCGCTGATCTGGAAAGTGCCCGCCTGTTCCATCTCCACAAGAAAAACGGTCCGCTGGCCCGCGAGCGCGTGGACGGACACGTGGAGGACCACTTCGGTTACGCCGTTGCCCAGGTCCCGATGAGTGGTCCGCAGGCTCAGTTTTATTTCCGGCTCGAGTCCGCTTTCGGTGAGTATGCCCGGCGAATTGGGGCTCTCGAAGGAGAGGTCCTTGACGTAGATCTGGCGCAGGCCGAACTGGCGGGCCACGGCTCCGGCGGCGCCATTCGCGGCGCCATTGGCTGCGCCGTTAGCGCCCTTGTCAGTGTTCGAAGAATCGTCCATGTTACCTCTCGTCGCTCAGTGACTGCCCTGCAACAGCAGGTCCAGTTTGCCCGCCCGGTCCAGGGCCGCCAGGTCGTCGTATCCGCCCACGTGGGTCGGGCCAATGAAAATCTGCGGCACCGTCTGCCGCCCTGCCCGCGCGATCATCTCGGCGCGCCGCTCAGGCAACGCCTCGATATCGATCTCCGTCACCTTCACTCCCTTGCTCCCCAGCAGTGCGCGAGCGGCGGCACAATAGGGACACCAGGAGTTGGCATACATCTCGACCGGGGAGTTCCTGTCTCTGTCCATCGCCGTCCCTTGCCGGTCCACAGGCCTTGACTCTCAGGCCCGGCGCCTGGGAGTGATCAGCGGCTGGTTCTCCCGTTGCCAGGCATCCAGTCCGCCCCCGATGCTGAAGGCGCCATCGAAACCGGCCGCCCGCAGCTTGCGGGCACTCTCGATGCTCTCGCCGCCGCTCGCGCAGACCACCACTACGGCGCGCTTCTTCTTGATCTTGACTTCTGCGTCCTTGGCCAGTTCCGCGGGCTGCATGTTTACCGCACCCACGATATGCCCCGCAGAGAACTGGGCCGACTCCCGCACATCCACCACCGTGGCCCCGTTGTTGATCATGCGAATCGCCTCGGCCACAGTCACTTCGAAGGCTGCCCGGGCCCGCAGCCGCAGCTCGAACGCGACAACCGCAATCAGCATGAGCACAGTCCCGGTCACGAGATAGGGATTTGCTGCGGCGAATTCGAGGAGTTTGTTCATGAGGTCCGATCTGGCTGGCGGCGCATTATACCCATGGCCTAAACTGCCCGGACGATGCTCCGTATGATGCTCTGTATAGCCTTGGCGCTGCTTTTGTCCCTGCCAGCCTGGGTGGACAGGGCGGCGGCTGCCAGCCCCGCCGCGTCTGGGCCTGCCAAAGCGGGCCAGACAAAGGAGGACCTTGCCCGCGTGCGGGAGCGCATTCGAGACCTCGAGAAACAGAATCGAAAGGATCTCAGCCGGCGCGGCGAACTCGATCGTCAG
>JBBQJK010000176.1:0-5603 GCA_038325835.1 Gammaproteobacteria bacterium | reverse complement strand
GCAGTTCAAGCGCATGGTGGGCACCTTCGACCGCATCAGCGTCCAGCCCGGGTCCGCCCGCACCCGGGGCATGCCGTCCCTGACTTCCGTCGAGCCCACGCTCCGCTTCGAGGACGCGGACGCCATCGCGGCGGAGATTCCCAATGTCCGGCGCGTGTCCCGGGAACAGAGTGCCTTCGACATCGACGTGCAGGCCCGGGACCGCACAGCCACCACCTCGATCTGGGGGATTTCAGCGGAGTGGATGGAGATCCGCGGCGACGACGTCACTGCGGGGCGAGGCATCAGCCCGGAGGATGTGGTGACCCTCGCCCGGGTGGCTGTGATCGGTGAGGACCTGCGCCGGCAACTGTTTCCGGATGAGGACCCCATCGGCAAGATCATTCGCATCGCCGAGGTGCCGTTCACCGTACAGGGCGTCCTCGTGCCCCGGGGTGCCGGCCCGGGTGGCGCAAGCCTGGACAACCTGCTGCTCCTGCCGGTCAGCACGGCGTCGAAGCGGCTCTTCAGCCGGGATTACCTGACCACCATCACTGTCCAGCTCCAGGACCCGGAGCAGTACGAACGAGCCGTGGCGGCGATCACCGCACTGCTGCGTGAGCGGCACGGCATCGTGCCGCCCGTGGAGGACAACTTCACAGTCAGTAATCCCCGGGCGGCGATGGAGCAGGTGGAAGCGGTGGACACGACCCTCTCCGCCGTGCTCATTGGCATCGCCGTCATCGCCACACTCATCGGGGGCGTGGTCATCATGAGTCTGATGCTGATTGCGGTTTCCGAGCGGCGGCGGGAGATCGGCGTCCGGCGGGCGTTGGGCGCCACCCGCACCGATGTGCTGCGTCAGTTTCTGGTGGAGGCCGCGCTGATTTCGACACTGGGCGGGATCGTTGGCGTGATCCTGGGCGTGGCGGTCGCGGTTGTAGCGGCCTTCCAGCAGCAGTTGCCCCCGGCCTTCCTCTGGGGCGCCATGGGGGGGGCGGTGGCGCTGGCCACTGTCGTGGGGCTGGTGTTCGGCCTTCAGCCGGCCTGGCGCGCGGCGCAGGTGGATCCGATCCAGGCCCTGCGCTCGTGACGAATTGCTGATGGCTCATTGGCGGCGCCTGCTGCCTGGCATCGGCCGCCAGCTCTGGCGCTACAAGCTGCGCTCCAGTCTCGTGATCCTCTGCGCGGCGCTCGGCGTGGCGGGCGCCACGACGGCGGTGAACTACGCGTCCGGCGGCCGGGAGCAGGTGCTCACCCAGATCCGGCGACTCGGCACCAACGTGCTCATGATCAGCGCCGAGCAGAGCCGGGGGGTTGCCGACCGGGCCCGGACCGGGGCCATCGTCACGACGCTGGTGCCTGCCGACTACGCAGCGATCCGGCGGGAGACTTCGGGCATCGTCCGCTCATCGGCCCGGGTCTCGGGCTCGCTGCGGCTGAAGGCCGGCTATCTGTCCAAGACGGCAACCGTCGTTGGTGTCGAGCCGGCCTGGTTCGCGATGAAGTCCTGGGATCTGGCGCACGGGGGCCTGTATTCGGACGAGGATGAGAAGCGCTCGGCCCGCGTCGCCGTCATTGGCGCCACGGTGGCGAAGGACCTGTACGGCACCGAGTCACCGGTGGGCGAGCGACTGTTCATCAACCGGGTGCCCTTCGAGGTGGCTGGCGTCCTGCGGGAGCGGGGCGTGGGCCTCGATGGCAGCACCGAGGACGGCCAGGTCTACGTGCCGCTCAACACCGCCATGCGCCGGCTGCTGAACCTGGACCACTACGGTGCGATCCTGCTGGAGCTGGACGGGCCGCCCCGCATGCCCGAGGCGACCCGCGACATCACGGCCCTGCTCCGGGAGCGCCACCGGATGTCCGACTACCGGCGCGACGACTTCCGGGTGCAGCGCCAGACTGATCTCATCACGGCCCAGCTGTCGGCGGCGGACCGGCTGGCCTTTCTGGTGCGCTGGATAGGGCGGAGCGGGCTCGCGGTGGCCGGCCTCGGCATCCTCGCGATTGCCTGGATCACGGTCCGGGACCGCACGCGGGAGATCGGCACCCGCCGCGCGCTGGGCGCCACGGCCCCGGACATCTTCTTCCAGTTTGCGGTGGAGGCCGGCGTGCTGGCAGTCATCGGCGCTCTGGCGGGGCTGGCCTTCGGAGTGGTGGCCTCCCGGGTGCTGGCCATCCAGGCGGGCCTGCCGCTGGTCGTGGATGCCGGCAATGCCCTGGTCGCGCTGGTGCTGGCCATCGTGCTGAACCTGCTCTTTGCCAGCTGGCCTGCGCTGCGCGCGGCCCGGATGGATCCTATCCAGGCGCTGCGGCACGAGTGAGGGGTGAGACCCCCGCGACTAGCCCGGCGCCACCCGCAACCGTTCCGTCCACCGTACCCGCACGTTGAGTTTCTCGAGATCCGGGCCGCTCGCCTCGCCGGCGATCTGCTGGTCGGCCTGCAGGCTGGCGTTGGTGTCGCGGCTCAGGATCACCACGATATCTGTGGCCGGCTCCAGGGCAAAGGGGAACTCGTGCCACACCCCCCGGTGCAGCATCAGGCCCGCGGAGCCCTCGAACCGGAACGCACGAAAGTCGGTGGGTCCGGGCAGACCCGGGGTGGGCGGGGCCAGCACGGCCACGAAGGGCTTGCCGCCCAGAGGCAGAAACACCTGGCGATGGCCCGGGTGCCGTTCCACATAGCGCACCTCCGGGTCCCTGAGATTGATGCGGACCACCGTGAGGTCCAGCGGCGAATCAGATTCCATCTCTGCCGGCTTGCGCACCTCGATGCTGCCGTCGTAGAAGTCGATGGGCAGCGGCTTGATGCCAGCGTCGCTGGCCAGCAGCGTGCCGTAGGGGGCCACCCCGGCGGGTGTGGCGGCGATGATGGGCAGCGTAATGACGGTGTTCGGCGCGGTTGGCGGCATGGGTGCTCTCTCCGGGTTCGAGATCCGGAGGATGCCACGGTCGCGCCGCCCGGGTACGGCTCCTGCGTTGACCCCGGGCCGCCAGGGATCGAGAATCAGCAGCAGTCACCCGGTGACTGAACCCCTCCATCAGACAGGCATGACCCATGACCGATCTCACCAGCAAGCGTTGCAAGCCCTGCGAGGGCGGCATCCCCCCCCTGACCGCAGCCGCCGTGGCAGAACTGCGCAAGGCCTTGCATGCCGACTGGCAACTCTCTACCGACGGCAAGTGGCTCAGCCGACGTTTCGAGTTTCCGGGATTCGGCCGGACCATGGGCTTCGTCAATGCCGTGGCTTTTATCGCGGAGTCAGAGGGTCATCACCCGGACCTGGACGTGGGCTACGGGCGCTGTATCGTGCAGTGGTCAACCCATGCGGTGGACGGTCTCACCGAGAACGATTTTATCTGTGCAGCCAAGGTTGATCGCCTGGTTGAGTAACATTGGCCTTTGGCGGCGCGAGCGCTAGAGTGGGTGCCAGTTAACCGGAAGAAATCCATGCAACGTCATCTGCTGGCTGCGCTAGTGCTGGCCCTGACCGCCCCCACCGCGTTTGCTGCTGCGCCAGAACTGGCGACGCCGGAGGGCCAGCTGGTGGCCATGCGTCGTATCCAGTGCTCGGAGGTCGATGGCAGGCCCGCAACGTTTTACTGGAAGGGCTCGGCCTATAGCCGCGTCCCTGGCGAGCCAGACCGCCAGTTGTTCAAGGTCGAGGGCATGAATGTACGGACCTGTGGGCCGATGCCGGGTTCGACCAACAAGGCGGAGTTTCGCCTGTTCAGTCGCGAGATTCTGTTGTACGAAGACCCGGTTACGGGTGAGGTGCTGCGCACCTGGGTCAATCCCTGGACCGGGAAGACGCTGGAGGTCCTGCATGTAGCCAACGATCCGGTCAACAACAACTTCGGGCTTCTTGGCCGCGATGGCAAGCCTGCCAGCTATCCCTTCGTGGTCAGCGGCACGCAGTGGTGGCTCACCATGGCGGCACCGCTCTTCTATACCAATCCGCTGGGCGGCGACTACCAGCGCTTTGTCGGCGGCATGTATCACGTGACCGAGCTCTTCAACTTCTTCGGCCAGGTAGATGATCTCGGGAATACCCGGGCTGACAGCGCGGAGGCCGCAGTGGGCTGGCAGCGGATCTCGAGCTGGTTGCCCTGGATGGAGATGGGTGATCGGGTGGGACTCCTCTATTTTCACACGGCGGGCCGGAAGCTCGCGAAGTGGGACGACCTGTCGCCAACCATGAAGGCTGAGATCGCCGAATCCTGGCCGGAGTATCGCAACCCACCCCCGATCAATGATCAGCGCCCCAATGAAACCAGCTGGACCTACTTCAAAGGTGTTATGGAAGCGCGGAAGCCCGTGCCGTAGGAGCGCCGACCGGCGCGATTCGACCTGGAACTGATGACTGACCAACCCCTCCGCCAACTCCCGGTGCGCAACCCGCGCACGGGGCAGACCGACTATTTCATCGACGCGCCGGAGGCCGCCGATCTGGCGGCGCTTGCCGCGGGGCTGCGCTCCGCCCAAATGGGTTGGGCAGCAGCGGGTCTGGCCCGGCGCAGCGCCGTGCTCAAGGCCTGGTCCACGCAGTTGCTGGCAGCTCCCGAGCACCTGCTCGAGGCTCTCGCGACGGACACCGGGCGCCACCTGCTGGCAGGCAACGAGTTGCGGGCGCTGGCCGGAATGGTGGCCGGGAACTCTGCCATGGCGGTTCCGGCGTTCACGGTCGCTCCGGAGCGGCCCTCGGTCACAGCCGGCATTGGCCTGCAGACGCAGCTGGTGCCCTACGGCCTGGTCGGGGTGATCAGTCCGTGGAATTTCCCCTTCCTGCTGTCCATGCTCGACACCATTCCCGCGCTGCTGGCCGGCTGTGCCGTGCTGGTGAAACCCAGCGAGGTAACGCCCCGGTTCGTTGCCCCGCTGATGGCCAGCCTCCGGGATTTTCCCGAGCTGGCGGCGGTGCTGTGTGTGGTGACCGGCGATGGGCAGACCGGTGCTGCGCTGATCGAGCAGGTGGACGCGCTCTGCTTCACCGGCAGCGTCGCGACCGGCCGCAAAGTGGGGGAAGCCTGCGCGCGGCGCTTCATTCCGGCGTTCCTGGAGCTGGGCGGCAAGGATCCGGTCATCGTGCTGGGTTCAGCCGAGCCGGACCGGGCCGCCGCGGTGGTGTTGCGGGCCTCCGTGCAGGCGACGGGTCAGGCCTGCCAGTCACTGGAGCGGGTTTACGTGGATCGACGGATCGAGGCCGCGTTTTTGCAGCACCTCGTGACCCGGGCTGAGGCCGTGCCCCTCAACTTTCCGGACAGCCGGCGCGGCCAGGTTGGTCCACTGATTTTCGCCCGGCAGGCAGAGATCATTGCCCGGCAGCTGACCGCTGCGGTGGCGAAGGGGGCCCGGATCCTGACGGGCGGGCAGATCGAGAACCACGGTGGTGGGCTCTGGCTACGGCCCACGGTGGTCACGGGCGTGACGCATGACATGGAACTCATGACCGAGGAAACCTTTGGTCCGGTAATTCCCGTGCTGGGCTTTGGCACCATCGACGAGGCGATCCGCCTGGCGAATGATTCGATCTATGGCCTGTCTGCCGCCGTTCTGGGTGACGAGACTGAGGCGCTGGCGGTGGCGCGACAACTGAATGTGGGCGCCGTCAGTATCAATG
>JBBQJK010000175.1:0-5630 GCA_038325835.1 Gammaproteobacteria bacterium | reverse complement strand
GAGATGACCTTTGCGGTGAATTATCTGGCGCCGTTCCTGCTGACGAATTTGTTGCTGGAGACTGTCCGGGCCAACGCCCCGGGTCGCATCGTGAATGTCGCGTCGACGGCGCTGGGCGGCGGCCAGATTGATTTCGGCAATCGGCGGCTGGAGCTTAGGTTCGACGGCTGGCAGGCCTACGCCAACACGAAGCTCAAAAACGTGTTGTTCAGTCATCACCTGTCGGGACTGCTGGCCGGCACCGGGGTGGTGAGCAACGCCCTCTGCCCAGGGCTGATCGACACGAATTTCTTTCACACCAACACCCTGTTTGCCGGCGCTGGCTATGCGCGGCTGAAGCCCGGCATGCGGCCACCGATCGAGGGGGCTCTGGTGCCCCTGTACCTCGCGACCGACCCCCTGGCGGGGGAGAGCAACGGTGCGTTCTACGTCCGGCAGGGCCGTGACGGCCGGCGCCCGGTGCCCCTGGACTGGAACCCGGCCGTGGCCGCGGAATTGTGGACGCAGAGTCAGGCTGTTCTGGGTCGGTGGCTGACGGGGTGAGCGACCCGCAGTCCGGTGGCGGGATCGATGCGTCTGTCAGCCTCCTCCTACAGAAATCCTCCCACTAACTGATCGACGCCGCCCGGGGTTTCCAACACCCTTGGCGCCTGGGCTGGTACGGACACTGTTGTGCCGGGACTGCGGCCACTTCGGTGAATTCCAATGACCAGCACAGCGGTTAATAGTCTGCGGCTGCCGACTCCAGACTGGCCCGCTGCATTCACGTCAGGCGCCCAACGGGACAATTCCGTAAGCGCCGGTACGCTCGAGGCGTATACGCTCGACATCAGTCTCGTTGCGCGCTGGGCAGCCCTCCGCGGCAAGGAAATGCTCAATCTCGTGACGGATGACCTGGCGACTTACGTCAGGGAGCGGCTCGCCGCCGGGCGGAGTGCCAGTACGCTCACCCGGCACATGTCGAGTTGCCGGCGCTTTTATGCCTTCGTGGTTCGCGAAGGCGGGCGGGACGACAATCCCGCCCTCGCAGTCAGAGTGGCCCAGCCGCGGCGAGGTCGATCTCCCAGCCTCACCGCTTCGGCCCTGCGCATCTTGCTGAAGCCGCGGAATTGCCCCGAGGGTGTGACTGCGGCAGGATTCCGCGGGCTGCGGGATCATGCGATTGCCTGTGTCCTGTATGACACCCGACTCGGGGTGTCCGACGTGCGACTGTTGCGCTGGGACCAAATTGATGCCGTGACGCGAACAATACACGTTCGCCAGCGCGACCAGGAGGCCCGTATCTGGCCCGTTGGCCCGACCGCACTTGCCGCCTTGAGGGTCTTGCACCGCGAGGCAGTGCGTTTCGTGTCCTATGAGGCGGACAGCCCCTACTGCTTTCCCACGTCCACGGGACTGCCGCTCACCCGCCAGGCCCTTTGCCACAACATTCGAAAATGGGCCAGGGAGTGTGGCGAGACGACTGTGGTCACGCCATCGGTGTTGCGAAATAATGGACGTCCGGTGCGGTATGCTTCCCGGTCTGACAGCAGGTTGGGGTGCTCGCCGGTAGCACGACACGAACAGGCGTAACAACATCAACCCGCCTGATCGTTGCGCGGACCGAATCATCAGATAGCGCTTGAGTGCGTGGTCAAACGATGGACAAGTCTGCACAACCAGAAAGACTTCAAAAGCTGCCCGAGAGGCGGCTTTTGTCGTTTTACCTTGGGGTTGCTGCAGCCGTGGCGCTGGTTCTGGCCCTCATCCTCGCGGTGGTGACGGTCTTGATCGTGCCCGACGATGCAGCCCTGCGTCAGCGTGTGTCAGATGAACTGGAGAGCCGGTACCGGGTGCGAGTGGATATCCGCAGCGTCACGTGGCGACTGCTGCCCTTTCCCCTGGTGACGGTGCGCGATGTGCACACCCACCAGCCGGAACCGATCGATATCCAGACCATCCGACTGCGCCCGGCCCTCTGGCCCGAGTTGTTCCGCGGCGAGTTCGCGATCGCCACCCTGGAGGTGGAAGGGGCCCGGGTGCCCACGGTGGCGCTGCGCGCTTTTCGTAGCCAGCGTGAGCCCACCGCAAAGATTCCCGGGATCGCTTTGCACCAGGCACGGTTCCGTCGCCTGACCTGGATATCCCGCACAGGCGTCGCGCTGCCGCTGGAAGGCGAGGTGGACTTCGACCCGGACTGGCGACCGGCCCGGGCCGAGATCCGTCGCCCTGGGATTGCGCCTACCGCCCGTCTGGTACTAGAGCGGGACGGCCGTGGCGACCGCTGGGCGACACGGGTCGATATCGGCAGAGGCAGCGCCCACGGCAGCGTTGCCCTTCATTCCCGCGAGGGCTGGCTGCAGTTGACCGGCACCCTCAAGCCACAAGGCATTGATATCGTCACGGCGGCCCAGGCCCTCAAACGACGCACCGCCGTCGGTGGGCGGGCGCGCGGTGTGACCAGCCTTGGAGCACGAGGCAGGACCGTGGGTGAGTTGGGCAGCTCCCTCAGGTTGCGCACCGAATTCGTCGTGGACAACGCAGAGTTGCTGCGCCTCGATCTGGATCGCGCCATTCGCACCCTCGGTGCGGAGCGCAGTGGGCGCACAGCCCTCGCCACGCTGACCGGTGTGATGGATGTGCAGAACACGGGTAGCGGAACCGTCATCAGGTTCCGGGATATCGCGGCCACGGGGGACACCTTCTCTGCCACTGGCCAGGGCACGGTCTTCAATCGCCAGATTGCCGCGAGCGGTGAACTCCGCACGCTCGGCAAGGCGCTCGTGGTGCCCTTTCGAATGAGCGGCCCCACCCGGGACGTGAAGGTCACCGTCCCCACGGCGGTAAAGGCCGGTGCGGTGGCAGGGACGCTCGTCCTGCCAGTACTGGGCACCGTTCTGGGCGCGCTGATCGGTGCTGCATTCAGTGATGACAGCCCGCCATCGGAGTCGCCGCCCGGCACGCCCCGGTTCAAAGCGACGCCGCTACGCGTGTCGGATAACACCTACAGCCAGTCGGGTCGCTAGCTTACTGCGGCGTGGCATTACGTTGGCTACTGTTCGGTTGCAGCAATTTCCAGGAGCGTGTTATGCACAGCATCATCTACATCGTCGGTGTCATCGTGATTGTCCTGGCCATCCTGTCCTTCGTCGGGTTGCGCTGAATCATGGCCACCGTCATCGACATCATCACTCCGGCAGGGCCCGTCGGCGCGGCGCGGGGGACAGACCGGTACGTGGACCTGCCCGCAATTGTGGGCGGCGCCCTCATCGCCACCGCCGTCGGTATCGTCCTCTTCACCTTCGGCTCGGCGTTCGGCCTCTCCTTGACGTCCGCCGAGCCAGGGGAGGGTGCTTCCTTGCGGTGGATCGCAATCGCCGGCGGGATCTGGGTGATCTGGCAGGCTATCAGCAGTGCAGCGGCCGGAGCCTACTTCGCCGGGCGCATGCGCCGGCCGGTGGGTGATGCGGATGCCGACGAAGTCGAGACGCGGGATGGCGCCCACGGGGTCGCGGTCTGGGCCTTGGCGACACTGATCACCGCAACCTTCGCGGCGGCTGGCGTAGGCGGTGCGGCGCGCGTCGCTGGTGCGGCGCTGGGCGGCGTGCCGACTGTGATCAGCGACAATTCCAACTACCTGTCGGGCGTCGCCCTGCGTAACGACACCGGCCTGCCGTCGACTGAGGCTCGTGCCGAAGTAGCCAGTGTGCTCGTCCGGTCACTAACGGACGGTGAAGTGTCCAACGCGGATCGGACTTACCTGGCCCGCGTACTCGTCGCTGAAACCCGCCTGACGCCCGCTGAGGCGCGTACCCGCGTTGACGAGACGGTGGCCACCGCAGAGCGTGCCAGAGACAAGGCCATCGAGGCGGCGGAACAAGGCCGCATCTTCGCGTTGATCGGTGCCTTCGTCGTGGCGGCCAGCATCCTCACGGCCGGGGCGGCCGCTTACTTCGCCGCCGTTCTGGGTGGCAAACACCGGAACGAGAACATCGGCTTCGCCCGCTTTGGGGGTGCACGCCGTAACCGGGCCTAACCCCCCACGTCCGTCGCCGATCCTCATTGAATCCAAGGAGCAAACAGCATGATCCAGATCATCGCCTGGCTAGCGGGAGTTCCGCTCATCGTCATCCTCATCATGACGCTGCTGTTCTGACGGTCCTCAAAGAGCGTCATCGCCGCGCTAGCGTCATCAGACCGACCAGGCGCGAGACGACCAGGGCAATGAACATCAGGCCCGTGAGCTGCTCCAGCATAACTAGGGCTCGCGCCATCGGCAGTAGCGGCAGGATGTCGCCCGATCCCACGCCGGACAATGTGGTGAAGCTCAGGAACAAGAGCTCCATCCACGTCCGCGGGGCGGACGGATTCAATGCAGCAGAGAAGCTCCCTGGCAGCAGGGCGTCGCACACCACGTAGGCATAAGCGAAAGCCCAGGCCAGAAGAGTGAAGGTCGCCGCCACAGCAAACAGCTCGTCTTTGGCCACCACGTCGTCCTGAAGCATGTAAGCGATGAGGCTGCCGGCCGCGTAAAAATAAAAAGCCGACTCGAGGCCCGCCGTGAAGACGGCCAGCCGCGGATCCGGCGTCAGCACATTGAGTGCGATAAGTCCGGCTATCACCACCGCCAGAAGCACGGCGATCCAGGTTTGCCAGGGACTACTGCGCACCATGCGCAGGGTGATTGCCAGCACCAGGATACCGAAGAGCCCAATGGCAGCCTGGCCACCGCCAGCCGACTCCATCCAGGGATAAAGCAGAACGCCGAGGAGCTGCACGCCCAGCAGGGCGGCGGAGGGGTACCGCAACAGGGAGGGAATCACCCGGGCATTCTGGCGGACATTGCTGCCAGACGAAAGCGGGCGCGTGCACCGCACGCGCCCGACTCGGCGCTAGGCACAGTCAGACGAGGTGGCTTACCAGGAGTACGGGACCTTGTAGTGATCGTAAGCCTTGGTCTGGTAGTTGCGCAGGTCACCGCGGGTCAGCGCTTCGAGAGAGTCCGAGGGCCCCTGCTGGAGCTGCTCTTTGGTGAAGTTCACGACATACGACTCCTGGCTCTTGTCGTAATTCAGAGACGACCAGGGAATGGGGTGGTACTTCTCACCGATTCCCAGGAAGCCGCCGAAGCTCACCACGGCGAACATGATGTTGTTGGACTGCTTGTCCAGCACCAGATCCTCGATCTCGCCAATGGTCTCGCCTTGCCCGTTGCGCACATCGGTGCCCAGAACCCTCTGGGCACGAATGGCGGAGGTGTGGCCAGACGGTGTTTTGGCGTTGTAGGCTGTAGCGCTTGTCATGGGTATCTCCTAATTTGAGTGGCTGACTAGCCAACCTAACAAGCAGCGCTCGGTGTGGGAGTCGGACAGAGCCCGTTCGGTCCCGTATCATCGTCCTACGTTGCGTGGGAATTGGCTGACGCCACCCGCTGGAGGTTCTCCACCAGCTTGCCGACTTGTTCAACCATCAGTTCATAGAAGTTTTGCAAGACATCGCCACCTTTGTTCCTACAGGCCGTCGGGAAAAGGTTCGGTATACCTGAGTTGCGGTGCGATTTGCCCGTTTCAACGAGAACAGTGATGCCAGCAGCGAAGAAGCACACTAGAAGTCCGGCAACCTCCGGCAGCAAAGCCACCCCAAAAGTGCAG
>JBBQJK010000174.1:0-5631 GCA_038325835.1 Gammaproteobacteria bacterium | reverse complement strand
CGCCGCGGAGCCTGCCCTCATGAAGGCGACGGACCGGCAGCGGCTGCTGGCCGTCGCCGGCTGGCAGCTCGCGGCGCTGGCGCTCGCCCTGCTGCTGGGACTGCAGTGGTTCTGGCTCACCTGGCTGCTCGTCGTCATGACGGTCACGCCGGTGCTGGATGGCCTGCGGACCATCGTCGAGCACCGCGCGGGCAGCGGCGCGTCCGTCGGCACCGCCTGGCACACCCGCAGTCACCACCGGCATTGGGTGGTGTCCGCGCTCATGGCGCCGTTCTTCCAGTACCACTGGGAGCACCACCTGTTTCCGGGCCTTCCCCATCACCAGCTGGCGGCGCTCCATCGCACGCTGCTGACGCTGGACGTGGCGGGCAGCCGGCCTGACTCCGGCGGATTTTTCGGCACCCTCGTGAGGCTGGTATGAATTTTCGCGAGCAATGCGCCGCCTGCGGCGGTGTGCTGTCGGTCCCGGTGCGGGACGATCTGCGGGACTACGAGTACGGCAGCACCTGGACCGGCGCGATCCGCGCCTGCGCCGCCTGTGGCCTGGCCCATCACTGGCCGCGCCCCACCCGGGAGGAGGCGCTGGCCTTCTACCCGGACGGCTACATGCACTACAACCCCGAACCCTCCCGCCTGCGGGCGGTCCTGATGAAGCTCTACATGGGGCGCATCTTCAAAACCTTCCGGGCCCTCGGCGCCCGGCCCGGCGACAGGCTGGTGGACGTGGGCTGCGCGGCGGGGGAGAAGCTGGCGCTGCTCCGGGACGAGCTCGGTCTGTCTGTACTGGGGATCGAGCCGAACACGGCCGCGGCGGCCAGGGCCCGCCGCCTTTACGGCCTCGACGTGCTGGCCAGCACCTTCCCCAACGAGCAGGTCGCACCGGCGTCGGCCCGGTTTGTCCAGATCAATCACGTCATCGAGCACGACCCGGACCCGGTGGGCCTGCTCAACAGCATCTACGCCGCCCTGGAACCCGGCGGCTATGTGCTGGGGGAGACGGAGAACATCGACTGTCTCAGCTACCGGCTGTTCGGGCGCTACTGGTCCCTGTTGCACCTGCCGTATCACCTGCTGTTCTTCACGCCAGCCTCGCTCCGGGACGTGTTTGCCCGCAGCCACTTTGGGGCCGTCGCGGTGGAGCCCCAGACGGACGCCCCGGCCTGGTCCCTGTCGATCCAGAACTACCTGCGCCGGAGCCAGGCACCCGGCGCCGGCCTGACGCAGCGGATCCCCGGGTTCCTGCTGCTGTCCGTCTTGTGTGTGCCCTTGTCCTGGCTCGAAGCCGGGCGGGGACCCATCCTGCGTTTTTATGCCCGTAAACCTGTAAGTTAGCCGCCCATCATGCAGAGCGCCCCGGACAGCCAGCCGCACCAGAGTCACTCACCCGCCCAGTCGCCTGCCCAGACCCCCCGGGTCTGCGTGGTGATCCCCTGCTACAACGAGGAAGTCACGGTGGCCGGCGTGGTCCGGGACTTCCGCAAGGCGCTGCCCGGCGCCCGCATCGTGGTCTTCGACAACGCGTCCGGCGACCGCACGGCCGAGGAGGCCCGCGCTGCCGGCGCCGAGGTGATCCCGTCCGGCCGGCGGGGCAAGGGCAACGTCCTGCGGCACATGAGCCACGTCATCGACGCCGACCTCTACCTCATCGTGGATGGCGACGGCACCTACGACGCCAGCGCCGCGCCGGACCTGATCGGCAAGCTCCGGGCGGCGGAGGCGGACATGCTGGTGGCCACGCGGCTGGACACCCACGCGGACGGCTCCTTCAGCTTCTTCCACCGGTTCGGCAATCACCTGGTCAGCGGGCTCGTGTCCACGCTGTTTCGCACCCCGGTCACCGACATCCTCTCTGGCTACCGGATACTGACCCGGGACCTGGTCAAGCTGGTCCGCCTGCGGGCCGGTGGGTTTGAAGTGGAAACGGAGCTGACGCTGCAGGCGCTGACCAAGCGCTTTCATATCATCGAGGTGCCGGTGCCTTATGGCCGCCGGCCCGAGGGTAGTCACTCCAAGCTCGACACCTTTGGCGACGGCTTCATGATCCTCCGGCTGCTGTTCCTGCTCTTCAAGGACTACAAGCCGCTGGTGTTCTTCGGGGCGATTGCGAGCGTGTTTGCGCTGGGCTCACTGCTCGTGGGCAGCGGCCCGGTACTCGAGTTCTACCGTACCGGGCTGGTGTTCCAGCTTCCCCGGGCGATACTCGCGGCAGGGCTCGGCGTTCTGGCGACGATCGTCCTGGCGGTGGGCCTGATCCTGGACACCGTGTCCAAGTACCACGCCGAGAACATCGAGCACTGGCGCCAGCAGATCCGGGACCTGGAGACCCTGGCGAAGAAGCGCTAGCCAAGCTTCCCTGGATGAGCCTTCCTCAAGATGGCATTGAGGAACAGCCCGTTCCCCCACCGGTTTTCCACAGCCAGCAGCGCCGCGGTGGGGTAAGTCACCAGCGGTGACCCGTCCATCCGGTCCCGGGCCAGCCGGTCGAACCACACGGCCTCCACCTCCAGACCCGCCCGGCGCGCCAGCTGTTCCAGCGCCGGCCTCGTGAAAAACGTCAGGTGGTGCGCGTCGTGGGTCCGGCGGGCGACGGCCTTGAGCATCCCGCTCGTGAGGCGGTAACTGAGCCGCCCCAGCCGGGGCACGATGCTGTCCTCGTGAATGGTCTGGAGGAAGAGTCGGCCCTCCGGGGCGAGCCGCGCCGCCAGTGATTGCAGCAGCGCCGCAGGCTCCGGCACGTGCTCGAAGACGTCCCACAGCGTGATCAGGTCGGGGGTGTCGGTGCCGGAGTCGGTGCCGGCGGCGACGGCCGCCAGCGCATCGCTCTCGTGAATCTCCGCCGCCGGATTCCGTGCCCGGGCTTCCTGCGCCCTCCCGGGGTCGAGTTCGATACCCGCGAGCCGCGCGCCGGGCGCGGCGTCCTGCACGAAGCGCAGAAAAGCCCCGTTGCCGCAGCCCACGTCCAGCAGCGAGCGGGGCAACGCGGGGAGCCGGCGCAACAGGTCCTGCCAGCGGGGCCGGTCCGCGTCCGGCTGGCTGAAATACTTTTCCGGGGTGAAGCTCGTGGTCGCCTGCCGGCGCAGGGCGTCGCTCCACCAGCAACCGCAGGCCGCGCAGCCGTAGAGGCTGAAGTTGCCGAGGTCCATGGTGGTGGCCACGTCCTGCTCGCAGGCCGGGCAGGCCGGGCGGGTCTCCGGCACGGGCAACGCCTCCAGCACGACGCACCGGAGCGGGTACCACCGGCCCGGCATGCGGAGCTTCGGGAACAGCACCGGGGCGGGGGCCACCCACCGGCCCACGTCCACCGTCTGCCAGGTGAGCTGGCCGAAGCCCGTGCGCTGCAGGAGGTCGGTCAGGGAGTCCCGGGAGAAAAAACGGATATCGGGTTTGCCGAGCAGGTGCAGGCCGAGCCGGAGCAGCGGCCGCAACAGGCCCTGGACAGCCGGTGCGATGCCGGTCAGGAGCATCTCGACGATTACCAGCTTGCCGCCGGGGGGCAGCGCCCGGGCCAGGCGTCGGAGTGCCGCTTCGAGTTGCGCGTCCTCCGGCAGGTGGTGAAGCAGGAACTGCACCAGCACCTGGTCCTGCCCGGACGAGAAATCGTAGGAATAAAAGTCGCCCTGTTCCCAGGAGTTGGCGCCGGAGGCCGGCGCGGGCGGGGGCATCAGGTCGACGCAGGTCAGGTGCTCGAGGGGGGCCGTCTGGTAGTTGATGATGCCGCCACAGCCGAAGTCCACCACCCGCCCCTTGAGGCGCTCGTCCAGCAACCGGCCGATATTGGCGTAGGCCTCGCTGGAGTCCGCAATCGCCGCCTGGTACTCCTCCCGGATCTTGTCGAAGTAGCGCTCGTTATCCATTGTCAGTGGGTGTGGGTCAGTTGAAGTAGCCGATGGCGCGCAGCTGCTGCTTGGTCCGCTCGTCCAGCTCCTTCACCTCGATGGCGCCGGCGGCGGAGGCCCGGCATTGTTCCAGCCAGCTGATGGCCTCGTCCCGCAACTCCTGGGCCTTTTCCGGGTCAACCGCGGCCAGGTTGGCCTGCTCGCCCGGGTCCCTGGCCAGGTCGTAGACCTCCACGCTTTCGGGCCCCTCGTTCCAGATACCCTTGAGGGAACCTGTGCGCAGCGCCACGTTCACATCGCCCCGCGCTTCCTTCTCGAGCTTGTAGTAGCCGGTGTCATTGAGCCGCACGCCCGGGGCGTCGGTGGCGATGGTGCGGGCCAGCGGTTTGCCCGCCAGCAGGGGCAGCAGGCTGGAACCGCGGCACTGCTGGCACCCGTCCGCGTCGCCCAGAAAATCGAGAATCGTGGGCCGGAGGTCCACCAGTGAAACCCGGTCCGTGATGCGCGTGCCCGCTTTGGCCCCGCCCGGGAACTTGATCAGCAGCGGCACGTGGAGCAACTCGTCATAGAGAGACTGGTCGTGGAACCAGCTGCCGTGTTCCTCCAGTTCCTCCCCGTGGTCCGCCAGTACGATAAACAGGGATTTTTCCCACAGGCCCCGGCGTTTCAGGTCGGCCACCACCCGGCCCAGGTTGTGGTCGGCGTAGTGCACGCTGGCGTCGTACAGCGTGCTGATCATCGGCTTCAGGTTGGTGAGTCCCTTGTGCAGCGTGGCCATCTGTACGCTGTTGTCGGTGGTGCCGGGGGCCAGGTTCCGGGAGGAGTCCAGGAACTTCTGGGTGCGGTAGAGAAAGTAGAGGCTCAGGTAGTTTTCCTTCTTGTCTACGTCGAAGTGGCCGAAGGGTTTGGTGTATTCGTAGGGCGTGTAGAAGGGGTGGTGGGGTTCCATGGTGTGGATATAAAGAAAGAACTTGTCCGTGCCCACTGTGTCGAGCCAGGGAAAGACCTCGGGGGTCGGATCGTCCAGCGTGTCGGCGCGCTGCTGGGAGAGGTCGTAGCCCCGGTCCAGTCCCGCGATCGCTCCAGCGAAGTAATTGTTGAAGAAAGCAGCGGTCTTGTAGCCCCGGGCTTTCAGCCGTTCCGGCAGCGTGTCGAGTTTCGGGCCGAGCTTGAGTTTGCTCTGCACCACGCCGTGTTCACAGGCGTAGGTGGAGGTGAGCATCGAGGTGAGGGCGGGCAGGGTCCAGGGCGCTGCCGAATAGGCCTTCTCGAACAGCACGCTTTCAGTCGCCAGGGCGTCAAAGGCCGGCGTCTTCGCGGCGGTGTAGCCGTACACGCTGAGGCGATCGGCCCGCAGGGTGTCGATCAGGTAGATGATGACGGGCGTGTCGCCGCTTGCGGCGCTTAATGTTGGCGGTGCGGCGGCGGGCTCGGGTGTCGGACCACAGCCGCCAAGCGTGATTCCCGCAAGGAGTATCGCGCCCAAGGCCGCTGCTAGACGAGAAATGGACAAAGGCTGGGACGGGATCATTTTCAGGGCTCCGGAGTTCGGTGATAGCCTACTTGAATGCCCGTGAGTTTTGCTTCCAGGACCGTCTCGTTTTTACGCTTCGCTGTTCTTCTGCTGGTTGCCGGTGGGCTGGCTGCGGGCTGGTGGTACTTTGGACCGGGCTCGCCAGACGGCTCGCGCGATGAGACGGCTGTCACGCCATCGCCCGGCGTTCCCATCGTCATCTACCTGATTGACACCCTGCGGGCCGACCACCTGGGCGCCTATGGCTACCGTCGACCCACG